>JBCCAG010000787.1:0-2234 GCA_039814955.1 Cyanobacteria bacterium P01_A01_bin.135 | reverse complement strand
GCAGATTGAGGGCACGATGCAGCGACTCGGGATTGAGGTGACATTCGAGAATGCGTCGTTTGAAAAGATCGCAGCCACACCTACTGGCGAGCGCGTAGAAGATTAGATTTCAGATATCCAGTAGCCCATAGCGCTTCTGCAGGCCCAAAAGCTTCACCCGCGCCTCCCCCGCATTGTCGGCAAGCTTAGCAAACTCACTGAAGCGCTTCAGCTCTTTGTAAAACAGGCGGCGCTCCAAAGCAGTAGTGCTGCTGTCGAACTTGGGTGGGGCCACCACCATGTCAAAAATGGTGGCGCGGCCCTTCCCTGGCGATCGCCTCAGCACCCGTCCTCGCCGCTGAATAAACTGCCGAGGGTTGCCGCTGCTGGCGAGGATGACCGCCGTGCGGGTAACGGGAATGTCGACGCCTTCATCCAGGCAGCGGATAGCGACTAGACCCTGCAGCTCCCCAATTTCAAATTGCTTGCGTAGGTCCTCACGAGCTTCAATCGGGGTCTCGGCAGTGTAGGTATTGACGCGGTAGCCCAGCTCTTTCCCCAACAGGCGTGTTACCGCTTCCACCTGCCGGTAGGTGGTTTGGGACACCTCATCTTCTACCGAGCCGTCACCGCAGTAGAACAGGGTATGGGTAGTCTGCAGGCGCTCCATCATCAGCGATCGCAGCGCTTCCAGCTTGTTGGCGGCGTTGCTGATTAGCCGGGCCCGCTGCCGCAGCAGCGCTTTTAGCATCTCGTCGTCGGGTTCGGTTTCCTGGTCGTAGCCCCCTAGGAGCAGGCCAATCTTCTGCGACAGCGCGGCACAGCGAGCTGCCTCCTCATCGGTGAGGTCCACCAGCAGAGGGTAGTAGCGGTAGGGCACCAGCGCCCCCTGCTCAATGGCATCCGCCAGGGTGAATTCGGGCTGCAGCACCGGGCCAAAGTAGCGCAACAGGCTAGCGGTGCCTGCGTCATCGAAGTAGCGCTCCGGGGTAGCCGACAGGGCCAGCCGTAGCCCCACGGTGCGGGGAAGGTGCTTTTCCATCCGCCCCGCCCCCAGGTTGTGGGCTTCATCCCCCACAATTAGGGTCTTTTCAGGGAAGTAGGGCAACTGGGACTGAAAGCCCGCTGTAATCAGCGTGGCGTTGGTGGTCAGCACCGTGACGAAGAGCTGGTGGCCGGAGCGAAGGCTGTAGAGCTGGCTCGAAAGCTGGCCTTGCCATAATTTCACGCTCTCGTAGGCCAAGATAGGCGCTAGACCAAACTTTCGGCTCTCTCTGGCCCACTGCTGCACCAGGTGGCGATAGGGACAGACCACGATCAGCGCCTGGAGCCCAATGCTTTTGTAAAGTTCAGCGGCGATCGCCAGGGCGGTGATGGTTTTGCCGCTCCCGGTTGCCATTTTGAGGGTGCCGCGCCCGCGGTTGGTAAACCAGTTGCGAAGGGCGTCCTGCTGGTAGCCGCGCAGGGTGATGGTGCTGGGCAGGCTGGGCACACCTGAGGAAATCTTGGGGGAGTCCGGTGGCACGGCGATTATGCCTGCTTCAGGAAGGGCACCAGATGGGTCATGTAGTCTCGTTTACCAATGGGGACGCCGCTCATGCGCAGAATATCGTAGGCGGTGACCAGGTGGAAATAGAAGTTGGGCATTAAAAAGTCGTGGATGTAGGCGTAGCCGGGGAGCTCTAGGTAGGCTCCAGGGCCGAGGTCGATACGGGTGGTTTCATCTAGCTTAGTGTCTTCGGCGGTAATGGCGGTCAGAAGGTCTTTTGTATTGGCGATGTGGCCGTAGGCCTGGTCGAGGGAGGTGACCTCTGGGTTGAGGTTATCCATGGGTTGGCCGCTGCACCAGAGGGCGAAGTTGCGGGGCTGGTTGCAGGTGAAGGCGATTTGGGTGCCAAAGGGTAGCATGTCCGGGGCGATACGGTTTTGGAGGAAGGATTCATCGCCGTTGAAGTGGGTTTGAGCGGTTTTTAGGAGGTGCTCAAGAGTGGTGAGGCGGTCTTGGAAGATGGTTTGGGTTGAGTTGATGGTTTGGGTCTGCATTTGCGATTTCTCAGGGTGTATGTGGCTCAGGCGGAATTCGTGTTCTCAGAGCCTCAATCAAGTCTGGTATATCAGCCTGAATCACATCCCAGACAATGTTGAGGTCGATATCGTCGTACTCATGTACAAGTCGGTTACGCATCCCATTAATTTCTTGCCAGGCAATAGCTGGTAAGGCTTGACGAGTCGTATCGGAAACCCGTCTGGCGGCT
>JBCCAG010000717.1:0-2513 GCA_039814955.1 Cyanobacteria bacterium P01_A01_bin.135 | reverse complement strand
GCCACCGTGTCCGGTAACCCCACGTGGATAGTGCGCACCGCCCAGGCATGGCGCAGGTCATAGGGCTTAAACGGCAGATTATAGCGGCGCAGTTGGGTCGTCACCTTTTGGCCCACCCGCTGCAGCGTCGTCTGGCTAAGGTCGGTGGTCAGCTTCGGCAGCCTCACCTCAGCCAAATTAAACTCCCGCACCCACTCCGGGTGAAACGGCCACACATCTCGCTGGCCCGTCTTCGTCGTCTCCAGCACCTCCACCGCCGCCTCCGAGGGCGCCGCCGCCCCCAGCCCGCTAAGATCGCAGAAAAACACCTCGTGGTTGCGCAGCCCGTAGGTGGCCATCATCCCGTAGACGAACCGCCAGGTCGGGTTAGGAATTTGGTGATACGTCTCCACAATTAATTCATCTGTCGGCAGCTCTCGCCGCGTCTGGGGGCGGCTATAGGTGCCCCAACGGTGGGCCAAATCCGGCAGCTCTATTCCTAAAAACTGGGCGAAGGCACTCAAGGCAGTGCAGGCCACCTGGCGGCTACGCGATCGCTGAGGGATGGCATCAATGGTGGCGTAAATCGCTTCAGCCAGGGTAAGGCGGCGAGAAGCCTGCTGGGTGGCCGCTAGCTTGCGTAGGTAGGGGGCGTAGGCCGTGCGCCAGGTGGTTTCGGCAGAGACCGGCTTGTGGCTCAAAAAGCTGGCGCGAAATGCGTCGATCTGCTCGGTTAAAGATAGGTCCGATAGCCGCCCCCCAGTGCCCGTTGGCTGGTACTGCCGCCAGTCAAACTCCTTGGCCAGTAGCTTAGCCGCCACGATTTTGGCCGCCTGCTCCGCCTGCTTCAGCCCGGCTTTAGTGGCGGGTAGCCCTAAACTCAGGCGCTGCTGGTGAGGTTTGAGCCGAGATCCGTGAGGGCGGGGTGGAAGCGTCCCCCGCAGGCTAAGCTTGGTCCCCCGGCGCTCAATCTGCACCCCCAGCTGGGCCACCTTGAGCCGCTGGTTCACCTGCTGGAGCTGGGAGTCGATATCGGGGGAGGTCATAGTCTATTGACGGGCAGCGGGGAAGATTAGAGGGGGTTCTACCGAAGCGCTGAGCAGATACCACAGCGATCGCCATGGATTGCTGCGAGCAGAAAACTCGCAGTAAAACAAACATACTTCCAGCAAGTATTATGACAGAACCTCTCTTAAGATCGGCTTAAGGTTTTAAACTAGAGAGTATGTCGTTAGTCGGACGTGATTTGCTGCGCAACAGCCCGTCCTGAAGCGCTGCAGAGTCGTCTGAATCTTTGGTTTAGCGTGCGGCTACCCGCAAAATCAGTCGCTCGGCTGATGAGAGTATTTACCTAGCGAAGTTGCCATTTGATCAATTTGGTCAATTTCTGCACCGACGAAGCGCGATTTCAGCGTTAAGATTAAGAAATATTATCTTTGTTATAGAACATCACCAGTTATTGAACGTTAGTGAAGGGGAACGCCGTGGCTATGAATCGCGTTGGAGTACTGCTACTAAACCTAGGGGGACCCGAGCAGCTAGATGATGTTCGTCCCTTCCTGTTCAATCTTTTTTCCGACCCGGAGATTATCCGGCTACCGGTGAGCTGGCTGCAGAAGCCCCTAGCCTGGATGATCTCCACGCTGCGGGCCAACAAATCTAAAGAGAACTACCGGGAAATCGGGGGCGGCTCGCCCCTGCGCAAGATTACCGAAGAGCAGGCCCAGGCCCTGCAGGAAACCCTGCGGCAGCAGGGCCAAGATGTGCAGGTGTACATCGGCATGCGCTACTGGCACCCCTTCACTCAAGAGGCGATCGCCCGCATTAAGCGCGACAATATTGACCATCTGGTGATTCTGCCCCTGTACCCCCAGTTTTCCATCAGCACGAGTGGATCTAGCTTCCGGCTGCTAGAGCAGATTTGGGACAACGATCCGGCCCTGCAGCGCATCGAGCACACCGTCATCCCATCCTGGTACGATCGCCCTGGCTACCTGGAGGCCATGGCCCAGCTCATCGCCCAAGAGCTTGACCAGCTCCCCAACCCCGACAACGCCCACATTTTCTTCAGCGCCCACGGCGTACCGGTGAGCTATGTGGAAGAGGCAGGAGACCCCTACCAGCGGGAGATCGAGGGCTGCGTGGAGCTGATTATGCGCACCCTGAACCGGCCCAATGACCACACCCTGGCTTACCAGAGCCGGGTGGGTCCGGTGGAGTGGCTGAAGCCCTACACCGAAGAAGCGATTGAAGATCTCGCCCAGCGGGTGGATACCCTGGTGGTGGTGCCCATCAGCTTTGTGTCTGAGCATATCGAGACCCTCCAAGAAATCGATATGGAGTACCGCGAGCTGGCGGAAGAAGCCGGCATCGAGACTTTCCAGCGGGTCCCGGCCCTTAACACCCATCCGGTGTTCATTCAAGATATGGCCGATATGGTGATGGAGGCTCTGGAGGCCCCGGCGGTAAAGCTAGAAGATGTGATGCGTCCCCCCAGCGAAACCAAGATCTACCCCCAGGAGAAGTGGGAGTGG
>JBCCAG010000454.1:0-3973 GCA_039814955.1 Cyanobacteria bacterium P01_A01_bin.135 | reverse complement strand
TACGATGGCCCCATTTCGGGCTTTTTTGGCGAGCTGACGGAGGCGGCGGTGATTCAGTTTCAGCAGAGCCAGGGGTTGACGGCAGACGGCATTGTGGGACCGACGACAGCGGAAGCCCTACGCGCTGCCGACAGCGGCGGCGATCCCAACAGGGGTGAGTCAGGGACTGGGGCGCTGCGGCGAGGCGATCTGGGTCAGCGAGTGACGCAGCTGCAGCAGCGGCTAGCGGACTTAGGATTTTACAGTGGGGCTGTGGACGGAGATTTTGGCGAAGCTACGGAAGCGGCTGTGCAGCGGTTTCAAACGGCTCGGGGGTTGACGGTTGACGGCCTGGTTGGCAGCGCCACGCAAGCGGCCCTTGAGCAGCCTGCGCCCCAGCCCGCCGACTCATCAGACTCAGCCACCCGTACCCCCGACCCTAACGACGGCCTACTTGAGCGCAGCGAGAGCGGCGACGCCGTGGCTGACCTGCAGCGGCGCTTGGCGACCCTTAACTACTACGATGGGCCCATCGACGGCAGCTATGGCCCCCAGACGGAGGAGGCGGTCTCCCAATTTCAGGCCGACAACAATTTAGCAACAGACGGCGTGGCCGGCCCAGCCACCTTAGCGGCAATCGAGCAGTCGCCAGCGCCCGTCGCCGAGGCCCCTAGCGGGGAGCCGACAGCTACCAGTCAGCCCGTTCCGGAAGTGGCGTCAGACAGCCCAGTTGATAATGCGGACAACCCGGCTGAAAACTCGGCTAGCAATGCGCCGATAGAGGCGGTTCCCATCCAGCCCGCCAGCCCCGTTGTGCCAACCGAAACAGCGGTGGTGCTGCCCGTGCGCGTGGATTTATCACCAGAAGATATTCGCGTTATGCAGGCTCGCTTGAAGGACCGGGGGTTCTACGATGGACCCGTAGACGGGGTGTTGAATGACGCCACCCGGGAGGCGATCGCGGCAGCCCAGCAGGCCTATGAGGTAAGTCCTGGGGATCTCGTGATTTCAGAGTAGTTGGTGAGGCGTCGAGCGCGGTCAAGGATTGGGGGGCTTGTCAGCCGGGGGGCTGTGGCAAGCTGGCTACGTAGGCGACCAGATCTGGGAAAAACCGCTGAAACCCTTCATCTAGCAACTTTTCGTTAGCCTCAACCTCTGCCTCCGCCCCCTGCAGGGTATTGTGCCGCTTGAGCCGCCGCGATAGCCGGTCTAGGGTGGCCCCCACGCCTGCCAGCGTTTGGTAGGAGCGTAGCCAGTCGTCCGCAATCATCCGCTGCACTAGGTAGCGGCAGGCGGGGGGCACCACTTGGGCCTCAGGCTGCTGCAGATGGTCCGCCAGTCCGCTGTAGACCATCGGGATAAACTGCTCTACCGGTATCTCGCTATAGGTTTGCCAGTGGCGGCAGAGAAAGTAGTCGTAGCCCACATCCAAAATAATGCCCGCAAACCGCCGTCGCTGCGGGCTGAACAGGCGCTTGCTCTCCCGTACCACCGGGTGAGTATCGGTGAACGCATCGATGGCGCGGTGGCGCTTGACGCCAGCGATCAGCACCTTCCCCAGCTCTGGCTGCGGCGTCCCCTTGACAAAATCCCCCATCAAGTTCCCCACCCAAGACGCGGGCGTCGGTGGACTGAGCAGCAGGTGGGCCAGCAAATTCATAGGGCGATCGCAGGCCGGAGGCCAGATGCAATACTTAATCCACAGTAGCGCTATGTCATACCCAGGATGGAGCAGTCCCCACAAGAGTCCCCCACCCCCAGCCACCCCCCGAGATACGACCGATTTCGCTCCTGGCGCGACTACCTGAAGCGCCAGCCCGTGGTGGGCTATATCGGCTACCTCGGCTATGACAACTTTGGCGATGAGCTGCTGTTTGCCGCGATCGCCCGTCTTTTTCCCCAGCAGATGATCGCCTACGATGGCGCAACGGAGACTGTCCACCGCGACCCTAAGTACTACCTGCGCAAGCGGCTGCGGGCATACCGGCTGCTCAAGCCCAAGCTTTACAACGGCGTCCTATTGGGGGGAGGCACCTTGATTAACCGCGAAGCGTTTTTGTCCCGGCTGCAGCAGGCCATGCGCCGCTACCCCACTGCCACCTTCGGGACTGGGGTCTGCGAGCCGCAGTTTTGGCAGCGCTATCATCCGGCGGTGGACCATGTGACCCTGATGCAGCGCTGGGCTAACACCCTAAGAGACATCAGCTATCTGAGCGTGCGCGGACCGCATTCTGCCCAAACGCTGCAGACCTATGGCTTAGAAGCGCAGATGATTGGCGACCCGGCCCTATCGATTGGAGCACTGCGAGGGAGCTACCGCCGCACCCGCCGAGTCGCTATTAACGTCGGCAGCCACGGCATCCAGCGAGGAGACCAAAGCACCATCACCCAGACTGTGCAGCGCCTGTGCTTTGCCCTACACCGGCAGGGATGGTGGGTGGAGTTTTTGGCCCTCAATGACATCGACTGGGAAGCCATTACCCAGATTTCCAGCGCCATGACCGAGGCCTTCAAGCGCCCGTTCCCCTGCACCCAAGCTACCGGCATTGGCACTACCCTGGCCCATATCAAAACCTGCGACGTATTAATTGGACAGCGCCTCCATGCCGTGGTCGCCGCCCACGCCTGCGGGGTGCCGGCGATCGCCCTTAGCTATGCGCCGAAGTGTGACGATTACATGGCCAGCATGGGGCTAGACCTCTTTGCGATGCGCACCGATTCGCTGACCCCCACTGAGCCCTGCGTGGCTGAGCTACTGGCGCGAATGACCTGGCTGAGCGATCGCTACAGTGACCACTGCCAGCAGGTGCGGGATAAAGTGACAGAATACCAACGCCTCCAGGCGTCAGCGGCCCAAACGATTACCGAGAAGTTTACCTAAGTTAATTAAGTTAGTTGAAATTAGGTAAAGCTTGGTTTAGCAATTGACAGTAATTCCGTCAACTCTTAATAAAATGCTTTTACGCGGTTGCCCTTATCTTCAAAGGTAAAAGCGATCGCTATACATTCCTTAAATAACCAACAAACGGATTACTTATATCATGACAACTTCTTTACAGCAGCGCTCTGGCGCTAACCTGTGGGAGCGGTTTTGTGATTGGGTTACCAGCACCAACAACCGCCTGTATGTAGGCTGGTTCGGCGTGTTGATGATTCCAACGCTCCTATCCGCAACTATCTGCTTCATCATCGCCTTTGTCGCGGCTCCTCCCGTGGATATCGACGGCATCCGCGAGCCTGTGGCAGGTTCCTTGATTTACGGGAACAACATCATCTCTGGTGCAATTATCCCGTCCTCTAACGCAATTGGTTTGCACTTCTACCCGATTTGGGAAGCGGCTTCACTTGACGAGTGGCTGTACAACGGCGGGCCTTACCAGCTCATCGTATTCCACTTCCTGATTGGCGCTTTCTGCTACATGGGTCGTCAGTGGGAGCTATCCTACCGTCTCGGCATGCGCCCCTGGATTTGTGTTGCTTACTCTGCACCTCTGGCCTCTGCTACTGCAGTCTTCTTGATCTACCCGATTGGTCAAGGTTCTTTTTCTGACGGCATGCCATTGGGCATCAGCGGTACGTTCAACTTCATGTTCGTATTCCAGGCGGAGCACAACATTCTGATGCACCCGTTCCACATGCTGGGTGTGGCAGGCGTATTCGGCGGCGCGCTGTTCAGCGCAATGCACGGTTCGCTGGTGACCTCTTCTCTGGTGCGTGAGACCACCGAGAGCGAGAGCCAGAACTACGGCTACAAGTTTGGGCAAGAGGAAGAGACCTACAACATCGTTGCAGCGCACGGCTACTTCGGTCGTCTGATTTTCCAATACGCGTCTTTCAACAACTCTCGTGCACTGCACTTCTTCTTGGGTGCATGGCCTGTAGTGGGCATCTGGTTCACGGCGCTGGGCATCAGCACGATGGCGTTCAACCTGAACGGGTTCAACTTCAACCAGTCTGTGCTTGACAGCCAGGGTCACGTGATCAACACCTGGGC
>JBCCAG010000256.1:0-5480 GCA_039814955.1 Cyanobacteria bacterium P01_A01_bin.135 | reverse complement strand
GAGGACTGGGTAACCCCAAGCTCCAGCGCAGCCCGGCCAAAGCTGCCGCATTGCGCCACAGCGGCAAAGGCCCTTAGCTGAGACAACTTGAGCTTGGCGCTATCGATTTGATTCATGGGTCTTATCGATGGTGTGGGTTGATGCGCCACCAAACATCAACTATGGTGCGCATATCCCAATGCGGCGGGCTCTCCCAGCGGGGATGCGGTTGAAGCCCGGCTAACCATCTGTAGCGACATTCTAATACCTATGCAGCCCGTTAGTGTATCTGAAAAGCTGGCCCAGTTCTCTGAGCACTGGAGCCCTAAAATCGTCGGTGAGCTGAATGGCCAGCAGGTGAAGCTGGTCAAGCTTCAGGGGGAATTTGTTTGGCACCACCACGAGCAAGAGGACGAGCTGTTTTACGTGGTCCAGGGTGAATTTACCATGATGTTCCGCGATCGCCAGGAGCAGGTGAGGCAGGGTGAATTCATTATTGTCCCTAGGGGCGTAGAGCATAAGCCCGTAGCGATGCAAGAGGCCCATGTGATGCTGCTGGAGCCAGCGACGACGGTGAACACGGGCAATGCCCAGAGCGATCGCACCGTGGCGATGCCTGATAGGATTTAGCTTTTATGACTCACGCCGAGGCAGAGCCCCGTTCGGTCAACCCCACCCTCTATCTCAAGCTCAGCGCCATGACCGTCATCTGGGGCGGGACCTTTATCTCGGGCCGCATTGTCACCCAGTCCCTGGGGCCCTTTTCGGCTGCTTTTTGCCGCTACGCGATCGCCACGGTGATGCTGGTGGCCCTAACCCGGTGGATCGAGGGACGGCTGCCTCGCCTGCAGCTGAGCCAGTGGCCGGCTATTGTGCTGCTGGGGATCACGGGGGTATTTGCCTACAACGCTTTGTTTTTTCTAGGGCTGGAGCGGGTGCCGGCCAGTCGCGCCGCCCTCATCGTGACCACTAACCCCACGGTAATTGCCCTCGGGGCGGCGATCGCCTTTCGCCACGCCCTGACGCCGCTGCGGCTGGTGGGCATTGGTTTAGGGCTATTGGGGGCAGCGACGGTGATCACCAACGGCATGCCCTGGCTGATTTTCCAGGGGGTGAGCCGGGGGGACCTCTACCTGGTGGGCTGCGTGCTGTCTTGGGCAACCTATTCGCTGGTGGGCAAGGCGGTGATGGCGAACCTGTCGCCCTTTGCGGCCATCACCTACGCCTGCCTAGTGGGAACGCCGATGCTGTTGGGACCGGCCCTGCAGGAGGGACTAGTGGCCGATGCGATCGCGGCGACTCCCACTGTGTGGCTGCACGAGCTTTACCTAGCGGTTCTGGGCACCGTGGTGGCCTTCTACTGGTACTACCAAGGGCTGCAGCAGTTGGGGCCAGCAAAGGCCTCGATTTTCATCAATTTTGTCCCTGTGGTCGCGGTACTGCTGGCGGCGGTGACCCTGGGGGAGCCCCTATCGCTGTCGCTGCTGGTGGGGGGGGCTTTGGTAATTTCAGGGGTATTTTTAACCAATCGCTACTGAGCGACCCACAGCCTGATGGGCCGGCCCACCTACTCGCTTTGCTCTTCGGGGCCATGACCCTCCTGGGGCAAGGTCTGCGGGAGCTCAATGGTAAATTCAGTGCCTTGGCCCCAGATTGACTCACAGCGCAGCGTCCCGTTGTGGCTACCCGTAATGATTTGGTAGCTGATGGCCAGCCCCATGCCTGTCCCCTCGCCGATGGGCTTGGTGGTAAAAAAGGGGTTGAATATTTTTTCTCGGGTCTCTGATGCCATCCCCATGCCGTTGTCGCCAATGACAATTCTCAGGGCCCCGCTGGGGGCGATCGCCGTCGTAATGGTAATACATCCGGTGTAGCTGGGCTCGCGCTGCTGCCGCTCCTCGATGGCATCAATGGCATTCACCAACAGGTTCATAAACACCTGGTCCAGCAGGCTGCTGTAGCACTCCACCTCCGGTACGCTGCCGTACTGCTTCACCACGTGAATTTCAGGATTCCCCGCCCGACCATTCAGCCGGCTCTGCAGCAGCACCAGGGTTGCGTCAATGTGGGTCTGCAGGGTGACCGCTGAAGATTCTGTTTGGTCTAGTCGAGAGAAGGTGCGCAGAGACTGGACGATGTTTTGGATCCGGGTCGCGCCGTTTTCCATGGAGGCCAGCAGCTTAGGGAAGTCGGCCAAAATATATTCGGCGTCCACCCGGTGGGCCAGCGCGGCGATCGCCGTGGGGGGAGTAGGATAGTGCTCCTGATAGAGCTTGATCAAGGCAGTCAGATTGCTGACGTAATCAGAGGCAATGGCCATATTGCCATAGATAAACCCTACGGGGTTATTGATTTCGTGGGCAATCCCGGCGACAAGCTGCCCAAGACTAGACATCTTCTCAGACTGAACGATTTGCCGCTGGGCCGTCTCCAGCTCTTGGTAGGAGCGCTGAAGCTGCTCGGTCTTCTCCTTTGACTCCTGATACAAGTCGGCCTGGTGAATAGCAATCGCCATCTGGCTACCAATGCTTTGGAACAGCTCTACCTCTTCATCGCTCCAAGGCCGGACCGCAGCCCGACTTACCTGCAAACTGCCGATGCGCCCGCCGGCGGTGTGAATAGGGACGGACAAAAACGTGGCAATCCCGATTTGCCGCAAATGTTCAGCAAGCTGGGTGTCAGATGAGGTTCGAGTGTCATCTACCCGGTAAAGCTGATTGGCCTCAATGCTGTTGAGGATTTGGGGAAAGGCGGTCGCGCTGTAGGAGCCAATGCAGCTAGGCTGCTCAACCACCTTCTTCTCTCGAATGACCCTTAAGCGAGCGGGGCCAGAAGCGGTAGCCTTTTGGTACCAGGCAAAGTTACAGGAATCGACCGAAAGCTTCGCTACCACTGAGTTCACCAAATTTAGGAGAATCGTCCCGAGGTCAAGGGAGTCCCTAATTTCGGTGCTGATGTGGCCGAGCATCTGTGTCCGGTTGAGCAGGGCGTGAATCTGGGCTTCGACCTGGTTGCGCTCAGTAATATCTACCGCCATAGAAATGACGAGGCGGCGACCATCGGTCAGCGCCCCTAGGGGTGCGGAGCTAAAATGCCAAGTCTGTTGGGTGCCGAAGGCTGTGTCGATGACAGACTCGCCCTCGTCCCACCGGGAGGTGAGGCCGTAGGTTCTGGCAATGACCTCTTGGGTAATGGCATTGGCGCGATCGCCATAGGCCAGCTGTGCCCAGGCCTCTGTTGTGGGGACGTCGGTATGGGTGTAGCCGGTCAATTCGGTCCAAGTGGCGCTGATCTGAAGAATTTCGCCGTCTTCGGCGTGGATCATGATGGGGAACGGCGCGTTGGCGATCGCCATTCGGAAACGCTGCTCACTCTCTTGAAGAGATAGTTGGGCCTGTCGGCGCTCGGTAATATCTTGATAGGTTCCAAGAACACCAATCACGTCACCGCTTAAGTTGTGAAGCGGCAGCTTGTTGGTTTCCACCCAAATTTGTTTGCCGCCTGTCTGACGCTGGGTTTCAATAATTCCGAGCTTAGCGCGGTTGGACTCAATCACCTCCCGGTCGTCGGCCCGGTAGGAATCCGCCTCGCTATTCGCCCAGGGCATATCGTAGTCGGTCTTGCCGATCACCGCGTCAACAGAGGAAACGTTGGCATCCTTGAGAAAATTGCGGTTGCAGCCAAGATAGACCGAATAGCGATCTTTCCAAAATACGGTCAGCGGGAATGTGTCGAGCACGGTGCGCAAAAACTGCTCCCGCTCTAGTAGATCGGCGGTGCGCTCCTCCACTTTGGCTTCTAGCTGATGGTTGAGCTGCTCGAGGAGGCTGTTTGCCTGCTGGCGCTCTAGCTCGGCTGCCGCCCGCCCCGCGAACGCCTCCAAAATCTGCCTGGCGCGCACTGGGTTGTCAATTTGGCGCTTATTGAGGATGCATAGGTGACCCATTACCTTGCCAGCCGTATTGCGCAGGGCAAACCCTATATAGCTCTCGGACTCCATGGCCCTCAAGTCCTGGTCTTCGGGAAACTTTTGCTGAACTAGGCTTTCGCAGTAGTAGACCCCCTGCTGCAGAACCCGCTCACAGGGGGTCTGGGCAATGCTGTAGGAGAAGCCAGACTGAATTTCCCCATCGGCGAAGCAGGCTAGCACCTGCAGCCTTGGGCCCACCTGCTCTGTCACCAGCACGTGGGATACGTTGAGGGTCGCCGAGATGTGGCTCACCAACACAGGGAAAAAGTCCTGCCCGGTTTTGGCCGCAGTTCCGGAGATCAGATTTTGCAGCTGCACTTCAGCCCGCTTTTGGCCGCTGATATCCGTCAGCGTGCCGACATATCCCGTGATAGCCCCTTGTTCATCTCGTTCAGCGATCGCCTGCACATAGACCCACACAATGGCGCCGTCAGGCTGCAGCAGCCGGCACTCTACGTCAAAGGTCCGGGTGTGCTCAATTGCTGCCCAGGCGATGATTACTGGAGCATAGTCCTCAGAGTAGAGGCTGCGCTGCCAGCGGGTACCTAGCAGATCTGCGACAGGTCGCCCCGTCAGCTGGCAGTAGCGGTCATTGACGTAGGTACAGTTACCCTCAGCATCGGCCCTAAAAATGCCCACCGGCGCAATTGAGGTCAAAGACGCGTAGCGCTGCTCGCTCTCCAGCAGCAGCGCCTCAATCCGCTGCCGGGTCTGTAGCTCCCGCTGTAGCTGCTGATGGGTAATGGCCTGGTGCAGGGCGATCGCCACCTGCGTTGACAACTGCCGCAGCAGCAGCACATCTCGGGGCGTCCAGACGTGGGGGCGATCGCGATGGCTAGCAACAATCAGCCCCCAAAGCTCACCTTGAATGACAATCGGGGCCATCAGCTTTGCCCGGATGTCAAAGCCCGTCAGCATCTCCTGATGGCAGAGGCTGATCGCCGCGTCGTAGATATCGTTGACAGCTCGAATCTTGCCGCTGCGGTAGGGCTCAATCCACTCAGGCGATACGCAGGGGTCCTGAACCTCTTGGTGGAGGACAGAGCGGTGGCCGGCGTCTAGGGCCTCCGCCACTACCGTGCCGCTGAAGTCGGGCCGCAGCTGATAGACAATCACCCGGGAGCAGTCCAGTAGCGATCGCACTCCTTCAACCGCGTAGTTGAGCACATGCTGCGTTTCCAAAGATGAGCGAACCTGGTCGGCCACAGCAGACAGCAGGTGCTCCCGATCTATAGACGGCTGGGGCTGGGGGACCGTAGCGGCTCGGTGGTCCAGACTGGTAACCACCTGAATTGCTGTCTCTACCGCATCGCGGCTGACTACCCCAACGGGAGCTCCCTGATCGCTGAGAACGGGGATATAGGCCTCTTTACAGGTTCGCAGGTGGTTCAATACGGTCGAAAGACCTGACAGTTCATCTAAATCGCTCTCCTGGAGACCCTCCGCCATATCGGCTACGGCCTGGCCTACGGTTACCTCATCTAAGCAATCGCCCTGGGCAATCAGCTGTAAAACGGTTTGCGCGGACAGT
>JBCCAG010000499.1:0-3699 GCA_039814955.1 Cyanobacteria bacterium P01_A01_bin.135 | reverse complement strand
TATCTTTGCTAGCAAAGCTGAGGGCAGAGACGGCCAGCTGCGCCCAGGGAGGACCCCCAGCTTCGTGCAGCCAACCCGCGGCGAGAAAGAAAGTGTCCGCTAGCACCACATCGGCAGAGTAGTCTTTCAGCACCGCCTGCAGGTCTTGGCAGTAGCCCACCGCCGCCTCAACAAAAAACGTTTTTAGGTCGAACTTAATCTGGCCTAGCCCCCCTAGCGCCTCTCGCTGCGCTGATAGCTCAGCAGAGATATTTTCCTCTAAGGAGTAGTCAAAGCCCGCCGTCATGGGAATGAACTGCGCCCCGGTGTTAATGACCCAAGGCTGAAAGAGCGCCCCGGTATACCACCGCACCTCATGCCCTGCTTGGGCCAAAGCCTGGGCGATCGCCACCATCGGCGCAACATGGCCAGTGACGGGAACGGTACCAATGAGAAAACGTGCCATAACATTCCGGGCGCTGAGCGCCTTTATCCTATCAGGGGACTGCGCTGCAGGGCGGTGATGGTTTGGCGCACTTGGTCTATTGCCTGGTCCACTTGGGCGGCGGTGGTGAACCGGCCTAGGCCAAAGCGGATAGAAGCATAGGCCGACGCGTCGGCATGGCCCAGGGCTTTGAGCACATGGGAGGGGGCCATCGAGGCGGAAGAGCAGGCCGCGCCAGAGGACACCGCCAGAGTGGGCTGTAGCCCCAGCAGCAGGGCTTGCCCGTCGACGCCGTCGACGCTGATGTTGAGGTTGCCAGGGAGCCGCTGGGCTAAGCTACCGTTGCACCGGATGCCGGGTAAATCGGCTAGGCCCTGCCAGAGGCGATCGCGCAGGTAGCATAGCCGCTCACCTTCGGCCGCCATCAGCTCGACGGCTAGGGTTACGGCTTTGGCAAAGCCGACGATCTGAGGTGGATACAGGGTACCTGAGCGCCGCCCCCCTTCCTGGCCGCCGCCGTGGAGCTGTGCCGCCACCTGTACCCGGGGGCTGCGGCGACGGATGTACAGGGCTCCGATTCCCTTAGGGCCATAGATTTTGTGGGCGGTGAGGGACATGAGATCGATTTGCATCGCCTCCACGTCGATCGGCACCTTGCCCACCGCCTGGGCCGCATCGGTGTGGAACAACACCTGGTGGTCGCGGCAGAGCGCGCCAATTTCAGCCAGGGGCTGCAGCACGCCAATCTCGTTGTTGGCCGCCATCACCGACACCAGCACCGTATCGGGGCGAAAGGCGGCCTCTAGCTTGGACAGGTCCAGCAGGCCGTCGGGCTGCACCGGCAGATAGGTGACCTCAAACTCCAGTGATTCTAAATAGCGGCAGGGGTCCAGTACGGCGCTATGCTCAGTTTGCACCGTGATCATATGGCGACCGCGCTCCAGGTAAACCTCCGCCACCCCCTTGATGGCCAGGTTATCTGCCTCAGTCGCGCCGCTGGTGAACACGATTTCGCTGGGGTCAGCGTTAATGACGGCGGCAATCTGCTGGCGGGCCTGGGTAACGGCGGCCTCCGCCTCCCAACCGTAGGCGTGCAGGCTGCTGGAAGGGTTGCCAAACCGCTCGGTGAAGTAGGGCAGCATCGCCTCTAGCACCCGCTCGTCCACGGGGGTGGTGGCGTTAGCGTCTAGATAGATCGGGCGGGTGATGGGCATGGCGCAACAAATATCTAGGCGGGCTCGTCGTCGGATAGCTCGTTATCCGGGTCTACGTCTTCCAATAGGTCGTCAATGTCGCCGCACAGGGCTTTGAGGTCCTGGTGCCGCGATCGCCGGGAGGGGCGGCGGTAGCGCTTGGGCTCTAGCTTGGGCTCGTAGTAGATCTGGCCGTCGTTGCCGGTCACCGATTTCACGGTTTCCTCGGCGGTGGCGCTCTGCTCCAGGGCGCTCTGACGGGCGATCGCCTCCTCCAAAAACGTGAGGTAATGCTCGTAGCGCTCCCAGGATGGCCCCTGGCGAACGGCGCAGCCCGGCTCATCCCGGTGCAGGCAGTTACTGAACTGGCAAGCGCCCTGCTGCAGCCGCTGGCGAATCTCGGGGAAGCAGGGGCCTAACTCTACCGGGGAGCAGGTGAGGGTGGGTTGGTTAAACCCAGGGGTATCGGCCAACAGTCCTGGCGGCAGGCCAGGGGGCAAGTCAGCGACTGGCGGCAGGGCAAACAGCTCCACATGGCGGGTGGTATGGCGACCGCGCCCCAGCTTGCCGGAGACCGCATTCACCCGCTGCTCCACAGCGGGAATCAGGTGGTTAATCAAGCTAGACTTCCCCACCCCCGAGGGCCCCGAAATCACGCTCACCTGCCCCGCCAGCCGCTGCCGCACCGCCTCAATCCCGATCTGGTTTTGAACGCTGATTACAAGCGGGCTGTAACCCCAAGCAGCTAAGCGATCGCGCCACTGCTGCTGGGCCTGGGCGTCCACGCAATCGCATTTGTTTAGCGCTAAAGCCACCCCTAGCCCTGTCACCTCCGCCGCCACCAGAAAGCGGCTGAGCTGCCAGGGATCCAAATCCGGCTCAGTGAGGGCAAACACTAGCATCAGCAGCTCGGCGTTGGCGATGGGAGGCCGGGCCAGGGCCGTCTGTCGGGGCTTCACCTGGGATATAGCACCCCGCTCGCTGCCCCAGTCGATGTCTTCCACCCCGACGCGATCGCCCACCCACACCTGCTGACCAATTTTCTTCAGCCGGGCCCGGCGAGTGCAGAGCAGCATCGCGCCATCCCCTTCGTCTAGGCGCACCCAGTAGTAGTTGGCCTGCACCGCCGTCACCATCCCCAGGGCGATCGCCCCTTCAGTGCTGTGGGTCACGGCGACAGGGACGGCTCTTGGCAGCACGTCGCTGGAAGGCATGTCACTGGAAGCCGCGTCGCTGGAAGCCACGTCACTGGGGGCGGCGAATCTGGACGGCAAAGAAGTCTGCGCGCGCTTCCACCTGCTCAATCCCATACCCCTCCATGGTTAGGCTAGAGGGTACCTGCTCCATGGGCTCCCCAGCATCTAGCCACACTTCTAAAAGGCTGCCGGGGGACATCTTCTCTAAGCGCAGCTTGGTGCGGATGAAGTTAATGGGGCAGGGGGTACCGCGTAGATCTAGCTTCTCGTCAGGGGCGCTCCGGGGAGCGTTAGTGGCGGTCATCGCTGGAATAGACCTCCCAGAAAGCCCTCTAGACCGGCCCCTTTGCCGGCCCGGTTGCCGCTAATCTCCGCTAGCTTAGACAGCAACTCTCGCTCTTCGGCGTTAATCTTGGTAGGAATTTCCACATGGACGGTAATCCGGTGGTCGCCGCGGCTGACGGGATTCCCCAGGCGGGGGACCCCTTTGTTCTCTAAGGTAATTACCGTGTCAGGCTGAGTACCGGCGGCAATGGTGATCTCCTCGGGCTCACCGTCTACGGTGTCCACGTTGAGGCGGCACCCCAAGATTGCCTGCAGGTAGCTAATGGTAATCTCGGAGGAGATATCGATCCCGTCCCGCTTAAAGTCGCTATCTTCTTTGACAAATAGATAGACGTACAGGTCCCCCGGCGGCCCACTGCGCTTGCCCGCGTCCCCTTCACCCGAGACCCGCAGCCGGGTACCGCTGTCTACCCCAGCCGGCACCGTAATCTTCAGCTTTTTGGTTTCCTGCTTTTGGCCGCTGCCGCCGCAGGTGGGGCACTTCTCTTCTACCACCTGGCCGTTGCCGTTACAGGTGGGGCATACGGAGACCTGGGTGAAG
>JBCCAG010000699.1:0-2622 GCA_039814955.1 Cyanobacteria bacterium P01_A01_bin.135 | reverse complement strand
TATTTTAGAAGAAATCGTTTGGCACAAAGAAAGGCAGGTCACCGCCCAGCGAGAGAAGGTACCCCTCAGCGAGCTGCAGCAGCAGGTAAAAACGGCACCGCCCCCCCGTGACTTTTGCGCCGCCCTGCGCCAGAGCCGCCACCAGCCCGCCCTAATTGCCGAGGTGAAAAAGGCCTCCCCCAGTAAAGGGGTCATTCGCGAAGACTTTGACCCCGTGGCGATCGCCACCGCCTACGAGCGGGCTGGGGCCGCCTGTATCTCGGTGCTTACCGACGAGAAGTTTTTTCAGGGCAGCTTTGAGAATCTGCAGCGGGTGCGGGCTGCCGTAAGCTGTCCAGTGCTGTGCAAAGAGTTCATCATCTACCCTTATCAGATGTACCAGGCGCGGGTGCATGGGGCGGATGCGGTGCTGCTGATTGCCGCCATTTTGACGGACAAGGACCTGCAGTACTTCATCAAGATTGCCCAAGTACTGGGGATTACCCCCTTAATCGAAGTGCATACTCTAGCCGAACTAGACCGGGTATTGGGATTATCTGGGGTGACGCTGGTCGGCATCAACAACCGCAATCTGGAGACCTTCTCGGTGCATCTCGAAAACACCGAGGGCCTGATGTTGGCCCGGCAGGATGCCTTGCTGGCCCGCGATGTGCTAGTGGTGAGCGAGTCTGGCATTCACAGCCCAGCGGATTTGGCGCGGCTGAAGGCCAGCGGAGCCAGGGCGGTTTTAGTTGGCGAGTCCCTGGTGCGTCAAGATAACCTTGAGCAGGGGATTTACAACCTATTTGGGCAGCCGTAGCGACAATAGCGGCACCCCGCGATCGCAGCCTGATGCCGCCCACTCAGACTGGGGCCCGTCTACAGCGCCAAGCAACCTCTCATTCACCGCCGTGAAGACATGAACCCAATTCCGCTGCCGTCCCATTTGCACTACGAGGCGCTGCTGCAGCTATTAGAGCAGCAGACCTTGCCTTCTTTAGATCATTCGTCGCCGCAGCGGGGACAGGTACTGGAGATTATTATCACCCTGCGGAAAGCGCTGTCGCTCCAGAAGCGTCTGGAAGAAACCTGCGAGCGCGAGAATGTGATAGTGGATTACCGCTGGTCGCTGTCGGAGTGGCCTATCCCCAAGTCATAGAGAGTTATTCCTGACGCGATCGCTGTCCCCTAATCCTCAGCAGCGAGCCAGGCTTCAGCAAGGTCAAGGGCCCCATCTGCATCATCGATCACGCCCTCCGCATGGGCCTCGGAAAGCCGCTCTAGGAGCTGCCCAATGCGGGGGCTAGGCCTCAGCGCTAGCTGTTTGATTAGGTCATGGCCGCTGAGCAGCGGCGTGGGATGGGCCACCGGATCAGCGGGATCAGCAAAACGAGCCATCATGTTAGCGACGCTGTGGGCATCTGCCCCCAAGGCGATCGCTAAAACCGCACAGGCCGGGAAAGCCGCCCCCGTCTGCTTGAACAGCCCGTACTGCTGTAGCCGAGTGAGGGTGTGCCAGGGGGGGGGGAATGGACTAGCCTGCAGCATTTGCCGGATCTTCAGCAGCAACAGCACGGTTTGCACCTCAGCGCGGCTGCACTTGAGCTGCCAAAGCTGCTGCTCAGCCCGCTGGGGGTGATGGGTAAGGCAGGAAAGCTTGGCCACCTTCATCCAGCTCCGGCCTACGCCAGCCGCCTGCTGTTGGGCCTTGGGCCAGCTCAGCAGGTGGGGCTCAAAGGCAGGGTTATGGGCAATTAGCGCCTCGGCGGCGCGGTCAATCTGGGCAACCTCGGCTAGGCTATCTGCCGATACATCAGGAAGCCAGGGCTGCAGCAGCCCGTCTTGCCAAGCCTGAGTAAGCTGGTGGGTTCCCCGGCCCGGTACGTGGAGCAGGTAGCTCAGCTCCGCGTAGACCCGCTCTGGCGCAACCTGACGAATCAATGGCGCGAGGCGGCGAATGGACTGCTGGGTGCTGACGTCGACGGTAAAGTCCAATTGGGCTGCTTGTCGGTAGGCTCGCAGCAAACGTAGGGGGTCCTCCTTCAGGTTCTGGGCGCTGATCATCCGCAGCCGGTGCTTTTTCAAATCCGCCGTCCCGCCGGTGGGGTCCACCAAGCTGTTGCGGTGGGGGGAGTAGGCGATCGCGTTAATGGTGAAGTCCCGGCGGCGCAGGTCGTCCTCTAGTTCGCTGCCCATCTGCTCGGCAAAGTCCGCCGTCGCGTGGGGAAACACCACCCGGGCAATGGAGCGCTCCGCGTCTAGCAGCACAAAGCCCGCGTCGTAGCGGGAGGCGATCGCCCGGGCGGTGGATACAGCCTTATGGGCCAAGACAAAGTCGAGATCGAGGTGGTCGGATTGGCGGCCCAATAGCCCATCCCGGACGCTCCCGCCTACCAAATAGGCCTGCTCAGGCAAATCATTGAGGTGAAAGGGCCAGGTGGAAGATAGCAACGTGCTGGTGCTGGTGAGGATATCTCGCCCGGTTAAAGGGGGGGCAGCGGCATCTTGAGGCTGAAGGGATGGTTCAGAAGCCATAGCTGCAGAGGAATCCGGAGGGGAACACGGGGGAGCCGGGTCCGGAGTATGCTGGGGGTGATCTAGGCTAGAGTTGCAAGAGTGAGACAAGTTCGGATTCAAGCTTGG
>JBCCAG010000097.1:0-8819 GCA_039814955.1 Cyanobacteria bacterium P01_A01_bin.135 | reverse complement strand
GTCTCTGTCACGGTAATATCCCCAGATTCGGTCCCTTTCGAAAGCATTCTTGGTCCGCAGGTGGGGCGGCTGTTTCAGCGAGTGCATGAGTCCAACGGGGTCACCTTTAAGCTGGGGCAGAAGCTCAAGCAGGTGAGTGGTGAAAATGCCGTCAGCTCAGTTACGACAGACAGCGGTGAGGAACTACCGGCAGATCTGGTTGTAATCGGGATTGGGGTTAAGCCTGTCACTGACTACCTGCAGCAGATCAAGCTCAATCCCGACGACAGCAGCGTGCCGGTGGATGAGTATCTGCAAGTCAGCGAGGGTCTGTACGCCGCGGGGGACATCGCCACCTTTCCCGACTGGCGTAGCGAGGAGACCGTGCGCATTGAGCACTGGCAGCTTGCCGCCCAGCATGGCCGGGTAGCGGCGCGCAACATGCTCAATCAGCAAGTTCCATTTCGTGGGGTGCCCTTTTTCTGGACGGGGCAATTCAACCTAAAGCTGCGCTATGTGGGCCACGCTAAGCAGTGGGATGAGGTGGTAATCGACGGCGACCTCGAAGATATCAAGAATCCCAAGTTCTTGGCGTTTTACTGCCAGGGCGATCGCGTGGCGGCGGTGGCGGGCATTAACCGGGATGCTGATATCGCGATGATTTCTGAGCTGATGCGCTTAGGGAAAATGCTTGGGGCTGACGCGGTGCGGGAGCCGATCGATTGGCAAAGCAAGTGCTAAGCACCAAAGTCATCCCAAATCGATAGGCGAATCTCAGCTACCTATGCTAAAGGTGCTATACAGCGGTATCTGTTTAGCGAGCGTGGGAGAGCACGCTACACTTCGGCTTTACCCCCCTCAATCCCCCTGAGTCCTTCGGACTTGCTGCGCGAAAACCAAGGGGGGAAGCACAGTTCTCCCCTTAACAAGGGGGAGCTAGAGGGGGTAATACCGAGACGCCAAACACCTACATACAGCGCACCTTTAGCATAGGGAGTTTCGCCATGGCCTTCGACCTTGCCCAACTGGACGCCATTGCCGACATCGACGAGGCAATGGAAACCTTAGAAGAAGAGTATATTCCCGAACTGCTAGAAGCCTTTGCCAACTCACCCGAGGGGCAGGCCCGCCTAGCCGCCCAGCCCCCAGAAGAGCAGTACCTGGGCGACTGGGCCGGGAACCTGGTCTTCTTTGGCTACGCCTATCTGGAGGTGACTTTACCCAAGATGAAGGCCCGGGACGTGGAGGAGATTGTGCTGGGTCTATTTCCCCGTAAGGTGATGCTGCCTGACCCTGAAGACGCCGAAGCGATTGTGCCGGAGCTAATTGCCTTTTGGCAGTTCCTGCAGCGGGAATTCAAGCTGCGCCACAGTAAAAAGATCCTGGCCTTTTTGGAGAAGAGCGGCGATCGCGTCCAGCAGGCCATGACCAACCCGCAGAACTTCGGCATCGCCAAATCTTTCATGTCAGCGGGAATGGAAGCCGGATTTGATATGACCAGCCAAGAGGGGATATCCGCTTTTCAAGAGCAGTACAACCAACAGGTTCGCGCCGGTGGGCCGCCTATCACACCCCCCGCCATGCCAGGTATGCCAGGTATGGCAGGTATGCTGCTGTCCACGGAGGGGCTATCGGAGGATATTCCCCCCGAGTTTGTGGCCCTCTTGAGCCAGCAAATGGGGATTCCACTGCCCCCCGAGCTCAAAGACCTGCCTACCGACCCCGAGGCGCTGGTGGCCAGCATTGCCCAACACCTAGTGGATACGGGCGCGGTTACCATTGACGAAAACGCCTCTGAAGGGGAGACCCAGGAGATCCGCGAGACGCTGCTGGAGCTACAGGCCAGCTTATCTATCCTCGCTGATGACGAGGACGATGATGAGCCCATTGACCTGCCGGAGCTGCCGCAAAAGGTGGTGACTCGGCTCCAGGAGCAGCAGATTACCGAGGTAGAACCCGGCACCCTGCTCAAGGACATTCAGATCCTGATTGACGTGCTCAAGGAAGGTGACCTGCCCGTCAGCCAAAAGCTTAACCAATGGCCTGGTAAAACCCTCGTCGACCTCAACCAGCGGCTCACTAACCCCATCCAAGTCGACCTTAAAAGGCCCCAGCAAAAATCATTCCCTAATCTGCATGGCCTGCATATGCTGCTGCGGGCCTCAGGTATCGCTGAGATTACCCACAAGGGCAAAAAAGCCTACCTGACCCTCAACCCCGACATCTTGGCGAGCTGGGAAACCCTCAACCCCACCGAGCGGTACTTCAACCTGTTAGAAGCCTGGCTGATTCGCGCCCATGAAGGCCACCTGGGGGAAGAAGCGCGGTCGTTTCACAACGGGTGGCAGACGGTGAACGCCTGGGACAACGTCACCAGAAAGCAGACAAAATTCAAAGATTACGGCGCTCAGCAGACCCTGAACTACTGGCCGGGGTTGTATACCCTAGCGCTGATGCAGCTGTTTGGTTGGCTCAAGATCACCTCCCCGAAGCCGGACCCGGGCAAGGGCTGGCGCATTGAGGCGATCGCCCCCTTGCCTCTAGGGGACGCTATGATCAGCGCCGTCAAGCGGGCCTACATCGGCGAAGGGTTCGACTGGCCCTCAGAGGAAAACGCTTCTACGCCCTGGGGGCAGCTGCAGCCCTACCTAGGGGAATACTTCCCAGAATGGCGGCAGAACCTGGTGGCCCCGGAACCGCCGGAGCATCAGTTGGGTACCTATATCTTCAAGGTTCACTTGAAAAGCGCCTGGCGGCGTCTATCGATTTCCAGTGAGCAAACTCTCCATAAGTTTGGGGCGCTGATTCGTAGGTCGGTAGATTTTGACTCAGACCACCTGGACATGTTCGTCTACCGAGACATCGCCGGGCGGCAGATACAACTGATCCACCCCTGGTGCGACGACGGCATGGAGAACGACACCAGCACGGTGGTGATCGGCGATCTGCCCCTGCAGCCCGGTGACAGCATGACCTATGTGTTTGACTTTGGGGATAACTGGCAGTTCACGGTGCTGCTGGAGGAGATTCAGCCGGGGAAACCCAAGCGCAATGCCACTAAGATTTTAGAGGCTCATGGTGAGGCGCCGGAGCAATACCCAGACTGGGATGAGGAGTAGAGAGAATTTTCAGGGTATCTGGGGCTAAGCTGCCCTAGAGAACCAAAGTTTGGTCATCCCTCGCGGGTAGTTAACCAATGCGGGATGGCCGTGGGGGAATAACACAGCTTTCGACAAACGTGCTCTGTTTCGGAGGTCAGGCGGCAATTATCAGTGGCTTGGCGATCGCTGCCGTTATGACCAAAGCTTGGGAGTCGAACTGCGGCACGCAGCTCTCAAGACTAGAGTTTAGGGCATTTGGGGACCGGTGGCAAGGGTAGATTCAGCTTGCTAGCCGCAGCGCTGCTGTGATGGGTAGCTCGAGCGGCAGGCTGTCATCTAGCCGCTTTGAGAAAAACAGGATCTCTAGGTTTTCGATGGCACCAGATTCTGGATTGAGGCGCGCGACAATCTCGTCGCCAATTTCCTCAGATTCTTGCTCGGCGTAGGGGGCACAGACATCGACGTAGAGGATGTCACCGACTTTGTCGTAGCGGAAGGTTAGGTTCGTTTCCATAGTGCTGTGCCTCCGGAAATTTTTCAGGTGGTGTAGGCTACTCCAATATCGCTCTGGCTCGCTTTGCTGGTTTGAGGCTTGGAGAGGTCAGCGGTGAGACCTCAGGTGTCGGCGATGGCCGGTGGGGTGTCGTCTGCGAGGCTTCAAGTGTCGGTGGTGATACTTTGAGGGAGAGTGACGAGCCTTAGGATATCAGCGGCGAGTCTTTATGTGTCAGCCACGGGACTCTAGGTGACGGTAATGACACTTTGAATGTCAGCGATGACACCTTGAGTGAGAGCGGCGAGACTTTAGGTATCAGCGGCGAGTCTTTGAGTGTCGGCGATGACACCTGGTGGGGCGATCGCGGTATATGAGATGTCGGTGGTGGGGATTTGGAGGTCGATGGTGGGCGATCATGCTTCGCTACAGCTTGAGGAGATAAGGCGATCGCAGTATAGTTGTGGCCCGGGGTAACTCATCATCTATTCTATTGCTCTCTCCAACGTTCGTATATTCCTACTAAATGTTCATATAATCCTTTTTTACTAGGCTCAGAATTTCTCCTCACCTGTATCCAGAAAGAAAACAATTCAACATAGTCCATGACTATGCCTCGAAAAAATCTCGTAAGATCGCTTCATCAACAAGACAGTAGTCAATTACTGTGGACATCTCCTCTAAAAAATTGAGAATACGCACAAGCTGATCTCTCAGTGGAGCATCGTGTTCAGTAGCTTGGCTAATGCAATCAATTTTGTGCTCGTATGGCGTACTTCGAATTCTTCTCATTAGACCAAGTACAAGGCTCTTTGAAAATAAAGGATCGTTCCATCTCTTAATGTAGGATAATGTCCTATCAATGTTCACATTTTCCCCATGCTCATCGTCTAATTTGCTTTTTGGTGAGTTAAAAGACTCTCTAAGCATGTCAGCTTTCTGGATAAGCAATAAGTCAGCTTTTCGAACTATAGCTGGCACTAAATTTTCTGATATTCCTTCAAGAAATATAGAGTTGCAACCCAATTCATATGCAAAATCAACTGATTCTCCAGCTCCAAGACCATTGTAAAATCCAACTGCAAATGCAATTGCGGCACGATCGCTTATGTCCTGACTCATTCCAATAACATAATCAACATGCTGAGCAATTAATTCAGCACTGCTTATTGAGTAGCAAGCATTTAGAATAACGCACTCAATACTTGAAAATAGGCGAAATAATTGTGCTAGAGCCTCTGAGTCGATTATTTTTTCTTTTACGGAGTCATCCTTGAAAGATAAACCGCTTTCACTACCATGACCGCAGAAATGAACAATATCTGGTTTGAAGTCTAGCATCGCTTGTTGAATGTCTTTCGGTCGGCATGCTCCAGCCGAATTAATTATCACTTCATCTCGACCTGAAAATCGTAATCGCTCTCGTATCTCTCTTTCTTCCTCTTGCAAACGTAGGAAATCTTTCCCTTTTGGATTGGCGGCCAATATTAAAACGGTTTTTTTTACTACTTCTTTCATACAAAGGATGTAAGCAGAGTATATTAGACGTGCTATTTACCTATGTGTCGATCTTCCTCATTCAGTTCTACTTTATCCTTAACAGCCCATTCAATTCTTATGAAGATCGGGCAAAGCTTATACTCACAGTATCCGCTAGACCTAGTTGCTGGGCGCAGCAATGAATCATCGAAGAAAGTCACCGTATCCTGATGCAGCCCTCACGCTCGCTACCACCCCCCGCCTCACGTCATAAGAAAGCGATTGCCCTCCATAGCTGGCAACCACCCCCAATCCTCGTAAATATCGCCGCGATGGCCTACCTTGACCACCCCAATCAGTAAGATCGCACCTGTAATACTGTAGATGATTCGATAATCCCATGGTCATTCAAAGCCTAGCTCTTGCTTGAGGCTGGCTAAAGACACAGCTCCAGTCTCTTGCAGGGTAGCGTCTGCATCAAACCCATCAATTTCGTCCTCCACAGCTTCGATCGCTTTCTCTAAATCTGCGCTGTACTTGAACTGTAGATACTGCAAAAAATGATACAGCTCATCTAGAGCTGTGCGAGGCAGAGAAGGCACTTCTAGAGAGACAGACCCAGTCCGTGGAAGAGTAGTCATAGCTTAATTTGAGGATGACTGTCCATTCCAGTATAGAAAATTGAGCTTGTGGCACATATACAAACCGATACCTGGACACCGGCAAGCTGGCCCCAGTTTATTGAAGCCACCCAAAGCGAAACTCACCGGACAGGGCGAGCTTACTACGATCAGGGCTACATGAGGATTGAGATAGCACCGCTGGGAGCGGCCTATGGGCAAGACAACTCCGTGATTTCCACCGTCGTAACGCTGTACGGTCTGGCGAAGGGGCTCCCGATTAAGGAACTCATCAATACAAGCTTCCGCCAAGCTGGAGTACGCGAGTGCCAGCCTGATCTGGCCTACTACATTGGCTCAGCCGTTCAGCCCCTGCCCCAGGATAATGCTCCTGTCGATATGGACCGCTTCGGAGCTCCCACCTTGATGGTTGAAATTGGCGCAACATCCTTTAGCGATGACTTAGGCCGGAAACGTCTGCTTTACGAGCAGCTTGGCGTTGAAGAATACTGGGTCATCAACAGCCAGAGTAAGGACGTCATTGCATTTGCGGTCGCCGAAGGCCGCAGTGGTCGGATTGACGCTTCGCAGGTCTTACCCAACCTGGGGATGGCCTTGGTGAGCGAAGCGCTACAGCGTTCTGCAGCAGAGAACACCAGCGCCATCGGACAGTGGCTGCTTCAAACTTACAACGGGCTAGCTTAGAACAAGAAATACCGCTGCGCCATCGGCAGCACCTCAGCAGGCTCGCAAGTCAACAGCTCCCCATCCGCCCGCACCTCATAGGTCTCCGGATCCACTTCCATACTAGGCAAATAGGCATTCAGCTTCATATCCGCCTTGCTCACCTCCCGCGTACCCGACACCGCCATCACTGGCTTCGCTAGACCTATCTGCTCAGCTACCCCATCATCCACCGCCGCCTGCGATACAAACGTAAACGACGTCGCCGCGATCGCCCCCCCGTAGCTGGCAAACATGGGCCGCATATGCACCGGCTGCGGCGTGGGGATGCTGGCGTTGGGGTCCCCCATTTGGGCCCAGGCGATCGCCCCCCCTTTGATCACAATCTCCGGCTTGACGCCAAAGAAGGCCGGCTTCCAGAGGCACAGGTCCGCCAGCTTGCCCTCTTCGATTGAGCCAATTTGGGAAGCCATGCCGTGGGTGATGGCGGGATTGATGGTGTATTTGGCGATGTAGCGCTTGGCCCGGTGGTTGTCGTTGCGGTCCGAGTCTTCCGGCAGCGGGCCGCGCTGCACCTTCATCTTGTGGGCCGTCTGCCAGGTGCGGATGATTACCTCCCCGACGCGACCCATGGCCTGGGAATCGGAGGCGATCATGCTGAAGGCCCCCAAGTCATGCAAGATATCCTCGGCGGCGATCGTCTCCCGGCGAATGCGAGATTCGGCGAAGGCTACATCTTCTGGGATACCCCGGTCCAGGTGGTGACAGACCATCAGCATGTCTAGGTGCTCTTCTAGCGTGTTGGTGGTGTAGGGGCGGGTGGGGTTGGTGGAAGAGGGCAGCACGTTGGCCTCGCCGCACACTTTAATGATGTCCGGGGCGTGGCCGCCGCCTGCCCCCTCGGTGTGGTAGGTGTGAATGGTGCGATTTTTGAAGGCGGCGATGGTGTGCTCCACAAACCCCGCCTCGTTCAGCGTGTCGGTGTGAATCGAGGTCTGCACGTCGTACTCGTCGGCGACGCTAAGGCAGGTGTCGATCACATCAGGTGTGGTGCCCCAGTCTTCGTGCAGCTTCAGTCCCACCACGCCAGCCCTAATCTGCTCCACGATACCCTGGGGCTGGGCGCTGTTGCCCTTAGCCGAGAAGCCAAAATTGAGGGGGAAGGCGTCGACGGCCTGCAGCATGCGGGAGATATGCCAGGGGCCTGGGGTACAGGTGGTGGCGTTTGTCCCCGTTGCGGGTCCGGTGCCGCCGCCGATCATTGTGGTCACCCCGGAGGCGATCGCCGTCTCGATTTGCTGGGGGCAGATGAAGTGGATGTGGGCATCGATGCCGCCAGCGGTGAGGATCATCCCCTCCCCGGCGATCGCCTCAGTTCCGGGGCCAATCACAATGTCGATGTTGTCCTGGATGTAGGGGTTGCCCGCTTTGCCAATTTTGGCGATCCGACCTTCCTTAATGCCCACATCCGCTTTAACGATGCCCCACCAGTCCAGAATCAGAGCATTGGTAATTACCGTGTCCACCGCCCCATCGGCGTTAGAAATGGGGGACTGGCCCATGCCGTCGCGAATCACCTTGCCGCCGCCGAATTTCACCTCATCGCCGTAGGTGGTGTGGTCCGCCTCCACCTCAATGATCAGCTCCGTATCGGCGAGCCGAACGCGATCGCCCGTGGTGGGGCCGTAGGTCTCGGCGTAGGCGCGGCGATTCATGCGGTAGCTCATAGGTTCTTCTCCCTCGCGGGGTCGATGGGTAGTGGGGTGGGATGCGCTCTGGTTAGCGCCTCAACAGGCATAATGCGCCAAACTACCGTCAGAATCAAGGAAAAAGCTTCTGCAGGCGGGCGGGGACAGGTGCAATAATCGTCACAGGTTGTCTCAGTAGGGTAACCCGTTGGGAATTCCACGCTCTCGGGCGGTTTTAGGTTGAGCGTCAATATGGCTATGGCCGACGCGCTGCCCATTGCGGCGGTCTGGGGCATGGCGCTGCTCTTAGATTACGCAATTGGCGATCCCTGGGGCTGTCTGCATCCCGTGCAGGTAATGGGCTGGGCAATCCAGCGATACACCGAGGGTGCGCTGTCCCTGTCGTTGCCGCCGTTATGGGAGCGTCTGGCCGGGGTGGGGTTAACCCTGGGGCTGATTGGGGGTAGCGTTGCCGTAGGCTGCGGGCTACACGACCTGGCCCAACAGATCCATCCCCTGCTCGCCTTTGCGGTGGATAGTACCTTGCTGGCTAGCTGTCTGGCGGCCCGCAGCTTGCGAGATGCCGCCGATGATGTGCTTGCACCCTTGCAGAAGGGGGATTTGCTAGTCGCCTGCGATCGCCTCAGCCGCTACGTTGGTAGAGATACCGACCAGCTTGGCGAAACAGAGGTGCTGCGGGCGGTTCTAGAGACCGTGAGTGAAAACGCCACCGACGGCGTCATGGGGCCCTTGTTTTTTGGATTGGTTGGCATGG
>JBCCAG010000224.1:0-5938 GCA_039814955.1 Cyanobacteria bacterium P01_A01_bin.135 | reverse complement strand
GCTTTTTCTCCCGGCTCCGCTTGCACGTCGGGAAAGACTTTTTCCTCGTAATCAACGAAAAAGTCGCCGGCTTTATGGGCTGGAGTCGTTACTTCAGGCATAGCTCAAAATCCTTTTGGGGTGGTGGCGTTGGCGTTGAAAACATAGCCAACGCTGTTACGCCGACAGTAAAGGGGAGCGCCGCCAATTCAAGTATCAAGACTTACAAAATGGCTATATCTGTAGCAATTGGTAGTTTGTCGCTGAGGGGGGCGGAAATTCGTTGCAACACCTGTTAGTTTTAATAGGCTCACAAGCTGTTTTGTTACAAAAACAACAGAAGAAAGCGTGAGGAAATCAGCACGCGTCTTTAAGCGAGAGCTAGCGGTCTGACTCCGCTTTCATCTCACCCACGAATAAATTGCGGGCTAATCGGTGAACGCCCCTCTGGGGCTAAGGTAGAGTTGGCTGTCAGTCCCAAAGGGACGAGCTCTTTCAGTAGCCCGCAATTATTAAGCGCAAAGCGCTGAGGGCAGAGGCCCTCGCCAAAGGCGAACGCCAGAGCGTTGGCGTAGCCTTCCCAAAGGGATTAACGCGGGCGATGTGGCACAACCATGCTGGGAATTGCTGCTTAAAGTCGTTTTAGCCGGGTTTCCATTCATTTGACAGTGAAGTAGTGCCCCACCTAGCGGTACCGCCAAACCCAGGCCGTTTGTAGCTATCACTACAAGGGAAGCTTGAGTCAGCTTTTATGTTGCCAATAGCGCTGTCAGACTAAGTGGCTAGCCACAAGTAAACAGGATTGGGAGCCACCCCCCGTCGGGGAGCGACTCTATGACAGCGCCGTTTTATGGTCTTCTCCTGAGCATCTAACCTGCCGAAGGCGGGTTACCCCAAGAAGAAACCTACCGTTTCTTAGAAGAAAATATGACCACTCACTATTCTGTTGCGGTTATTGGTGGTGGGCAGGCTGGCCTATCAGTGAGCTACTGCTTACAAAAGCGGGGCATTGACCATGTGGTGTTTGAGGCCAACAGAGTGGCCCATTCCTGGCGCGACAAGCGCTGGGACACCTTTTGCCTGGTGACCCCTAACTGGCAATGTACGCTGCCGGGTTACAGCTACAGCGACTACGGCGGGGCGGACCCGGACGGCTTTATGCCCCGCGACCAGATTGTGGACTATGTGGAGAGCTATGCCAAAAGCTTTAACCCGCCCTTGCAGGAGGGGGTGGCGGTGACGCGGCTGCGGCAGAGCAAGGTCTTTGAGTTAACCACATCAAAGGGGGGGGTGACGGCGGACCAGGTAGTGGTGGCGACTGGCAGCTACCATACCTCCCGCATTCCCCCAATGGCCGAGCGTTTGCCAAAAGATATTCTGCAGATGCATTCCTCTGAATACCGAAACCCGGAGTCCTTACCGGAGGGGGCGGTACTGGTGGTGGGGAGCGGCCAGTCGGGCTGTCAGATTGCGGAGGACCTGCATTTGGCGGGTCGCCAGGTACATTTGGCCATCGGCAGCGCCCCGCGATCGCCCCGAGTCTATCGCAGCAAAGACGTGGTGGACTGGCTGGAGCAGATGGGCTACTACGACCTGCCCATTGATCAGCACCCCGACAAGGAGAAAGTGCGCAGCAAAACCAACCACTACCTCACGGGGCGCGACGGGGGGCGGGAGATTGACCTGCGCCAGTTGGCAACGGAAGGGATGTCCCTCTACGGCAGGTTGGGGGATATTGAGGGGGCGACGCTGTACTTTAAGCCAGACCTGAAGGAGAACCTAGACCAGGCCGATGCGGTGGCGGAGAGCATTAAGGCCACCATTGATAAGTATATTGCGGGGCAGGGGATTGAGGCTCCGGCGGAGGAGCCCTACGAGCCGGTTTGGCACCCACCGGAAGAGCCCCTGAGTTTGGACTGCGAGGCGGCAAATGTCACCTCGGTGATTTGGTGCATTGGCTACGGCATGGACTTCCGCTGGGTCGAAATTCCGGTGTTTGACGGCAAGGGCTACCCGAGCCACCGCCGGGGGGTGAGTAGCTGCGATGGCCTATACTTCTTAGGCTTGCCGTGGCTCTATACCTGGGGGTCGGGGCGCTTTTCGGGGGTGGCGCGGGATGCTGAGTATATTGCTGATGCGATCGCGGCTCGGAAGATGGGGGTGTCGCCGCTGCTGCAGATGGTGAATGAGGCGGCGTTGGGGTCGTAGGGGTTTAGTCGGGGCGATGAAAGCTGTGCTTTCGATGATGCGATCGCATATTCTACGAAGCAATTGTGCTTTGAATCAGGTGAGTGAGGGCAAATCGAGTCTATTTTTCACGCCTCTCACAAATGCTACAAAGCTACAAGATTTGTTTCTCCTGTTGCCCAAGCACTTTCCTATTTTTCGAGAACCTGAAATCTTCTGGTATTTGTGCTTCGTTATTTTACTAAGCTCCTCTGCCGCATTGTTTAGCCGATCGGGATTTCGAAATTTGCTCTTATTTTGATACTGCCTTGAAAAACCAGGAATATTTAGACCTTGCTCAATTGCTTCAAGATCGCCCAAGTACCAGCTTTCTAGTTCTCTACAAGCGATTCTAATCAAGCTATCAGGCTTTCCAGCTTGAGTACAGATTGTCTGCAGTGTTTGCTTGATTTCAATGCAGTTTCCGCTGTCTTGGTCACGGAGAACAACGAAGATTGAGTTTGGGTTTTGCCAAGACTGGAGCTTGCCTGGTAACCTTTTCTCTAAATCTGTTTTTCCTTCAAAAACAACATAGATAGGATGTACATTTTCTGGTAACAGTCGGGGCAGGAGGCCCTCCAACATTGCTTTAGCACTGAGCTCTTCTAAAAAGAAGACTAACTCCACCACTATGGATTCACTCCTCCAATTAATCCCTGCTTCCACAGATATCCCATTTTATCTCCTGCGTTCATAAAGGCAACTAATTGATCTTCTTCGCTTGCCCTAGAGATTTTTGCATATCCATTCTGCTTTTCAAGCCAAAATACCTCCTCTACCGTAGTGGCGTTGAGAAAATCTGGCGAGTGAGTAGATACAAAAACCTGCCCGCCTCGAAGTGCGTAACTCCGAAATTCTTCAGCAAGCTCCGGCAGTAAGCTGACATATAGTTGATTTTCAGGTTCTTCTACACAAAGTATGGGGTGAGGCGATGGATCATATAGTAGAACGAGATAGGCAAACATTTTAATCGTACCGTCCGAGACATAGCGATCGATGAAGGGATCTTTGAACGAACCATCTTGAAACTGTAGGAGTAAGCGACCGTCCTCAGTACTGACCGTATTTACATTTGCAATGCCAGGTACGCGATGTCTCATCGCTTCAATAATATCTTCATAGATTTTTCTGTGATTCTCATATATGTTCCGCGCGAATAGCTGTAGGTTATCACCACTGTTAGACAAATGCTCTTCGTAGCCCGCTGCATCTTTAGAGCCGCGAGCATCAGAGATATGAAAATCTGAGATATGCCAGTTCTCAATTAGTTTACGGAATGCGCTAGCGGCCTTAAATTTTTCAAATTGACCAAGACCTTTAATTGCTAAGATATCAGGTGAGTCCAGCTCTTGCTCTTCGCGATGAAGCTGCTCATCAGGTTTTGAAAAATCCTCTTCGTTTGTAATTGCATAGCCCTTACCCTTAGAAAAATCGAGAAAATGATAGGGTTTACCAGAGGCTCCACGCTTGTAACGAAGAACTTCTCGCTCGACAACAACTCTACCCGCTTCTTTCTGAATACAGAGAATGTATGTCACTAAGCGCTCTGTTCCGGCAATCTCCAGCCTAAACTGAATCTCCATTTCAATCTTTTTCTCGCCCGCATTCCGACTCAAGACCTCTTCGAATCCGCCTCTAACCTGCAGCGCCCGGCGAACGTTGAACATCAAGCAGCCCTTCAAGAATTCGAAAACGTCGAACAGCGTAGACTTTCCAGACCCATTTGCGCCAATGATGACGCAGAAACGTGGAATATTCGTCATTTCGACATCACGAAGAACCTTGAAATTCTTAATTCTTAAGGTTTCTATTTTCATGAGCTTTGAAGTCGATTGAATTCATCAAGCTTGATTTCATCACTAAACTATAGTACATTCAGCCATGGCGCTTAAGCGCAGACACGCCCCCCGTTCGTAGTGGAATACGAGCGAGAGGCTAACCCCCGAATTTGACCTTGGCAAATTCAGCGGCTACGTTGAGTTTACTTCACCGTATAGCTCGATAAAGCGATCGCTGTGCTTAGCATCGCTCCTAGCGGAGCACAGATCCGGGGTGCGCTGTGGCTGAGCGCCGCCATACCTTTCTTCAAGGAGCACAGTAATGCAATCCAATATTCACCCCGGCGAGGCCACCCCTCGCCACAGCTCGCGCAGCCAGCTCATCTTTCCAGACAACCGGCTAGACGACCTCAACACCCCTGACCCCGTCATCACCCCCACCCCCCGAGAAGACGACAGCCTGCTGCACATTCTCATCGGCCCCCTGTACGCCGTCAACACCTGCCGCCACGAGCTGCACCTGCGCGGCTACGCCGAACCAAATGACTGGTCCATTCCCCTCAAGCTGCTCCGCACCGCCGAAATCCTGCGCGGCCAGCACCCCAACGACATCATGCGGGTGCTGTAAAAGCGAATCCGGCCACGGCAGCAGCCAAACTGACGCAGCAGCAGGCGTAACCCGCCAAATTGATTGCGGTTTTCCCTAACGCTTAAGCAAAATCCCTTACTGCTTACTGCGATCCAACAAAGGCTTAAGCAAAACCTGCTAACCAATAAGCAGTTCTAAGAAAAACATAAGCGATCGCTGGTTTTACTTAAGCGTTGCCAACGATCGCTTGAATCTCTACAGTGAGTGTCAGTTCACCGAACTTGCAGTAGGCGGAGCCCGCAGGTAGGCAAGCGTGTACCTGCGATCGCCTTCCAGGCGCCATATCATCTAGTCGCTGACCGGGTCATGAGGCACCATCTGATAGGCCCGCTAAAGGCGGGACAATCTCAAACAGCACTGCCCGGCTCAACCAGGGCTGGCGCTCAGCATTTACCCCCGGCGGGGTGCCCTCCCCCTCTACCACCTCAAGCCGCTGCCGCAGCACCCCTTGGTCAGCCAATGCGTCCGCTACTGCTAAGGCCCTATCAAGGGCTAGCTCCTGCACTTCACCTTCATCAGCGGGGTTGTGGTAGCCGATGATCCTCAGATTGAACTCTGGGTATTGACTTAGCAACTGGGTAATATTGACAATCTTGTTGGCCACATCGCGCGGAGAGATGGTGGCCGAGTTGGGGTAAAAGTAAATCTGCGTGGAGACGGTGCGGGGCTGGGTTTCGATTTGGTCGATCACCCCTTCCACCCCGTCAATCTCCGCAAAGGCCTGACGAATATTCTCTACCTCGTTGAACTGCAGCACATTCCCTTCTAGGACGACCTGGTTGTCGCTGGTGCGGGCCGTAATCGAAACGCCGCTGCCCTGGTTGAGCAGATCTGCTGTTCGCTCCACCTGGGCCATGAGGGCGGCTAACCGGCGATCGCGCAGCTCCTGCAGGCCTAAAACGCTGGCGGCAATTCCCCCTAAAATCAGCAGGCCAATGGCCGCTAGCCGGGCCGGACGCCGTCGCTGATGACCACCGGTATTGATGCGCATCAGACGGTGCAGCCGCTGGGCAATGGTGCCGGGTACCGTATCGGCATCGCCTTCAAAGGCGGTAATCGCCTCGCCATGGTCAGTGACGATGGCCTTCAGCAGGTGGCCCATCTGTCGCAGAAACGAGACAGGGGGCTCACCCTGCAGCAGAGCCGCTAGATAGCAGTGCTCGCTCAGCTCCACAAGAATTTGCCCTTGGCGGTACTTACCGGTTTGCCCCGAGAGCTGGGGTTGGGCCAGGCGAGCAGCGGCGGCGCTGCGGATAGCGGTGAGCAGTTCGGTCCGGCGGGCAGCGGTGCGGGTGAGCTCTTTGTT
>JBCCAG010000022.1:0-15129 GCA_039814955.1 Cyanobacteria bacterium P01_A01_bin.135 | reverse complement strand
GAATATCGCCGTCACGCCTGCGATTCACGACTACGTTCAGCAAAAAATCACCAAGGCCGTGAATCACTTTCAGTCATCAGCGATGGAGGTGGATGTTCATTTGTCGGTTGCCCGCAATCCCCGCATTAGCGCCAAGCACATTACTGAGGTCACCATCTACGACGGTGGCAGCGTGGTGCGAGCGGAGGAAAACAGTGAGAATCTGTACGCCAGCGTTGATATGGTCGCCAACAAGATTGCCCGGCAGTTACGCAAGTTTAAGGAAAAGCGACAAGCCAAAGCCCATAATCACACCAAAACCGCTACGGCAGTCCTGCAGAGCCCGGTGTCACCGACGCTACTGGGCGATCGCGCTCCGGAGCTGCCCCAGAATGTAGTGCGCACCAAGTACTTCGCCATGCCCCCCATGTCCGTAGAATATGCCCTAGAGCAGCTTCAGCTAGTGGGCCACGATTTCTACATGTTCCGCAACGCCGATACCGATGAAATTAACGTCATCTACGAGCGGAACCATGGGGGCTACGGTCTGCTGCAGCCCCGAAATAGCAACGGTCATGTAGATAATGGCCACGCTAGCAACGGCCATACAAGCAATGGCTACCTCTCAGGTGAGCTAGCGGAGGAGATGCTCTACGGGGCGGTCAGCTCCGGAGCGTAACACCCAGGGCCGTGAGGGCGTCGCGCACCTGCTGCTGCAAGGGGTCAACGTCCTCATCGGTCAGCGTCCGCTCTAGCTCCCGGTAGGTCAGCCGCAGCGCCAGGCTGCGCTGACCTTCAGGAACCCCCTCCCCCCGATATTCATCAAACAGTTCAACCCCTGTCAGCAGTGGCCCTGCGGCCGAACGGATAGTCTGCTCCAGCTTAGATAGAGGTAAGTCTAGCGGCGCATAGAAGGCAATGTCCCGCTCTGCCGCCGGATATGTCGAGTAGACCTGGAACAGCGGTACGTCGGCGCCGGCCTTGGTGGTCTTCTGCAGCAGCACGTCCAGGTCTAGCTCAAATAGGTAAACGCTCTCGGGTAGGTCTCGCTGCTGCCGCAGCTGGGGATGCACCTGCCCGAACAAGCCCAGCTGCTGGTCGTTCAGCCACAGGGAGGCCGTGCGTCCTGGATGTAGCCAGGGATGCTCGCTGTCCGGGCGGTACTCTACTGCGATCGCCAACTGCCGAAACACGCTCTCCAGAAGTCCTTTGGCCTCAAACCAGCCCATGGGGCGATCGCGCCCGCCTCTAGCCCAGCGGCCCTGGCCTGGGTCCCCGCCCAGAATGCCGCCAATCAGGTCTTTCTCGTGGCGCTGCCCCCCTTCCTGCCAGAAGATGCGCCCTAGCTCATAGCCATTCAGCGCGCCGCTGCCCTGCTCCAGGTTGTACTGGAAGGCATCCAGCAGCCCTGAAAATAGCTCCATGCGTAGGGCCGAATACTCGGCGTACAGGGGATTGGCCAGGGCAATTTGGCGATCGCTCTCGGGCTTGACGAGGGAGTAGTGAATCAGCTCAGTGAGCCCCTCCCCCCGTAGCGCCGCCGTGACCCGCAAGGTGCCAGCGTAGCGCGGCGACAGTCGTCCCGGCTCGCTCTTGGCCGGTAGGGTATTGGCAAAGCGGTTGTAGCCGTACAGCCGGGCCACTTCCTCAATTAAATCGATCTCCCGCTCCAGGTCCCGGTAGCGGTAGGGGGGCACCGTCACCTGCCACACAAATTCGCCTTCGGCTGAGGCCAGCGTCTCCAGCTCGCAGCCCAGCGCCTTCAAGATGCGCTCAATCTCACTATTAGTCAGCGCCCCCAGACTTTCCTCGGACAGCACCACTGGACCCAGCACCTGATTGGTCCGGGCCTGACGAAGCTCAATGGTTCGCGTCCCGGCTTGCCCCTCGGCAGCAGCCGTCGCCTGGTGGACCAGGCTGCCCCCCGCTAATTCCTTCAACAGATGCAGGGCTCGGCTGCAGGCTCGCCCGAGCTCTGCCTGATTGACGCCCCGCTCATAGCGGGCGGAGGCCTCAGTGCGTAGGCTGTGGCTGCGGGCCGAGCGACGAATCGCCACCGAATCAAACAGCGCTGCCTCTAAAAGTACGGCGGTAGTGCCGCTATGGACCTCGGTATCCTCGCCGCCCATGACCCCCGCCAGCGCCACGGGCGTATTGTCGGCAGTAATTAGCAGAGATTCGGGCGGCAGCTTGCGCTCTTGGCCATCTAATGTTTTCAGGGTTTCCTTGGGCTGGGCAAACCGGACACCAATGCTGAGACCATCCCCAGCGGCGATCGCCATCAGCCGGTCGTAGTCAAACGCGTGCAGAGGCTGCCCCCACTCCAGCAGCACGTAGTTGGTGATGTCTACCACATTGCTGATGGGCCGCACCCCGGCGGCTTTGAGACGGCGCTGTAGCCAAGGGGGGGAGGGGGCTAGCTTTACGTCGGCTAGGTAGGTGCCGATATAGCGAGGGCAGGCCCCTGGCTCCTGGAGGGCGATCGCCAGCTTAGAGCTAGTGGGAATGTCCAGACCAGGAGTTTTAGGTAATCTCAGGGGGGCTCCTGTCAGGGCCGCGACCTCCCGGGCGATGCCAATCATGCTCAGGGCGTCGGCCCGATTGGCGGTGGAGGTGACATCCAGCACCACATCGTCCAATCCGAGGTGGGGGCGGGCGTCTTCGCCAGGGGTCAAGGTTGCAGCGTCATCTGATCCAGCCGCCGCGAACACATAGATGCCCTCAGAGTCCTTCTCCAGCCCTAGCTCCGACTGAGAGCAAATCATGCCGTGGGACTTGACGCCTCGCAGCTTACGCGGCGTGATCTTAATGTCGATTTTCGGCAGATAGGTGCCGACAGTGGCAACCGGGACAAATAATCCGGATTTCACGTTCGCGGCACCGCAAACAATGGTAGAAGGCTCAGGCGCTCCGATGTCCACCTCACATACCCGCAGCTTGTCGGCATTGGGGTGGGGCTGACAGTCTGCCACATAGCCAACCACGACGCCATCCGCCCAGCTTCGCCGATCTTCGATGTCTTCAACCTCAAAGCCAGCCATCGTCAGCAGATCGCTGAGCTCTGCTGGCGTCATGGGAACATCAACAAACTCCTGTAGCCACTCCAGTGAAATGCGCATGCGGCGTAACTGTCCCTGTGATTCTCCTGGTCAACGCCCCTCATTCTATCGTTCCTGGCGCTCCTGGCGCTTACCCTGCAGCAGCGTACCGGCCCCGCTCCGCCGATTTGCTTTCCATAGCCAGCATGCCCTGCTCTTCATCCATTTGCCTTCAGGATCCGGAGGATTCTATTACCCACTGTAAAAGGTTGAAAGCGGCCTTCAACAACTCTTTAAGGTAGTGCCCACCGTCTCCCGCGTTTTTTACTCAGGATCACTAGGTAAATCATCTAAGGTAGAAGCTATGTAAGGTAAAAACTATGGCCAAAGTCGCCCAAGACGGCAGTGAGAGATAAAGTCCCTCCGAAGGGGAACTCTATGTCCCAGACATGGACAGGGTTAAGGACCCATCTGCCCACCCTGGCAACCGCGTCGAGTCGACATGCCCCCTGGGTAAATTAAGCAAACCCGCCGGTCAATTTCCTAGCTGATTCACCATCCGCACCCCGCATCTTCGAGAAACTTGGAATGGGCTACTGCTTAAATCCAATCTGTCCCCATCCGATGAATCCGGACAACGGCCGGAGTTGCCAGGCGTGTGGTGCTGCCCTCAAGCTAAACCAGCGCTATCGGATCGTCAGACCCCTAGGCCACGGTGGTTTTGGCTCCACGTTTCTCGCGGCGGATGAGTCGCTGCCGGGGCATCCGAGCTGTGTCATCAAGCAGTTGCGCCCCACGGCAAATTCGCCGGAGGTACTCCACATGGCGCGGGAGCTGTTCCAGCGGGAGGCAAAAACCCTAGGCAAAATCGGGGATCACCCCCAGGTGCCCCGGCTGCTAGACTACTTCGACACCAGCCAGGAGTTTTATCTGGTGCAGGAGTACATCAGCGGCCACACCCTACAGCAGGAGGTAAAGCAGAAGGGGCCGTTCAGCGAAGAGGGGGTGAAACAATTTTTAAGTGAGATTCTGCCGATGGTGCAGTACATTCACAGCCAAGAAGTGATTCACCGCGACATCAAGCCTGCCAACCTGATTCGCCGCGAGCAGGATAAAAAGCTCGTCCTGATTGACTTCGGCGCGGTGAAAGATAAGGTCAACCCGGCCTTCGCCGCCACCTCCTCAGAGAATACGGCCCTGACCTCCTACGCTGTAGGCACGCCGGGATATGCTCCGCCGGAGCAGATGGCCATGCGCCCGACCTACGCCAGCGATGTCTATGCCCTCGGCATCACCTGCGTCTACTTGCTCAGCGGCAAGTCTCCGCGAGACATGGGCTACAACCCCACCACCGGAGAAGTGCTGTGGCGCGATCGCGTTCAGGTGAGCGACCACTTCGCCGAGGTGATCAAGCGGATGCTGGAAGTCTCAGTGCGTCACCGATACCAGTCGGCAGAAGACGTGCTGCGGGCCCTAGATCTGGTCCCCTATATGGACAGCTTAGCGGAGGGTATGACCACCACTAGCCGCCCCGACACCCGCCCCAAGCTGCCGCTGCATACCAACCTCGATATTTCCAGCGGTAGTCTGTCTTCCCCCACCGCTCGCCTAGCGGCCCAAATCCGCGCCCGCAACGCCCGCCGTGCAGAGGAGCGTCAGACCGGAGGCTATACCGACTCCATGCCCCTATCTGGCAAGATTGCCAATGTGACTGGGCCGGGTCGCATCGCCATTAGACGCAAGCGCCCTCGCACCTCGGCCCAGCAGCTTGTGGACGCCTACGCCAATGGTCAGCGCAATTTTAGGACCCGCAACTTGAGCTTGATCCACCTGCAGCATGTGGATTTATCAAGCGCCAACTTCCACGACGCGGACTTCAATCAAGCCAGATTGACCGGCGTCAATTTTCAAAAGTCTGATTTGGGGGGCGCAAACTTTGGGCGGGCCAATCTACAGCGGGTCAACCTACGGGACACGAATCTAGTGGGGGCAACCTTTACCAATGCGGACCTAGCCCAGGCGGACCTGCGGGGCGCTAACTTGAGCTTTGCCTCCCTGAAAAACGCCAACCTACGGGGCGTAAATTTGTGCGGCGCAGATTTAACGGGGGCCAAGGTCTCAGATGAGCAGCTGGCTATGGCGCGCACCAACTGGAAAACTATCTACCCGCGGCAGAAGCGTAAGCTGTGGTAAAAGCTTAGATAAACCAAGACCATTTTGGAAAACTCCCCTTTCCAATCTGAGACGAGGTTTCACCCTTTATTTGAGCTGACGCCGTGAGCAACCCCAACCGCAACCGCCAAGTTGACCCAGAGCTGTATCAGCGCCTCATCGAAGAATCTAAAGCGCCCTATCGGGGCCTGCGGCGCTTCATCTATTTTTCAGTAGGAGCATCGGGGCTGATTGGCGCCTTCGTGTTCTTGATGCAGTCCTTAGCCGGCAAAAACCTGGAGCGATCGCTGCCGAACCTAGCGCTGCAGGTAGGGATCGTCGCGCTAGTGGGATGGCTGCTGCGCCGCGATCGCCCTAGCCCTAAAGACCACCCCTAGCAGTCGCCAAGCAGCTATGATCAACCGGCTCGCCGACAGCTTAACAGGACTACATAAAGCGATGCAATTGTTCAAGAATTTGAAATATAAAGAAAACATTATGGAACGGGAGCATCACTGCGATCCCTGGCATCCTAGGTAGTAATCAATTGAGGCCAGCCAATATAAAGGCCTTAAGGATAAATCAGTGAATGCTTGCTAAACCGCTAGTGCCTTCTAGGCCCTGGCGGTTTAGTATTGATGGGGATCACGCTTCAGCGGGGCCGATTGTCAGACCTTCCAGCCCATTGATCCCAGCACCTGCTCCAGCCGCTCCGCCTCCGGCGGGTTGCGCCGTCGGTGAATAGCAACGGCCTGACGAAATGCCTTCATGCTCTCATCAACTAGGCCTAGGCTGAGGAGGCTCACCCCCAGATTTTGATAGGCGTCGGCAAACTCGGGGTCCAGCGCTACCGCCCGCTGGTAAGCCGCCACCGCTTGAGGGAGACGCCCCATTTGCTTTAGCGTTAGCCCCAGGTTGTAGTAGGCCTTGGTAAATCCAGGATCGGCCTTTAATAGGGCCTGGTACTGGGCGATCGCCCCTTCTAAGTTCCCCTGGGCCTGCATCAGGGAGCCGAGGTTGAGCCAAGCGCCAATCTTCACCAGGGGATCCACAGGTTGGGCGATCGCCTGCTCATAGGCTTGGGCCGCCTTTGCCAGTCGCTCCTGCTTGCGGTAGGCGATCCCCAGGTGGTAGTACACCTCGTAGGCGATCGCGGGCGGTGGCGCAGCGGCGGCAGCGACCTCCAGCAGCTCAACGCCCCGCTCATCTCCCGTCTGCACGTACAGCCCGCCGAGCTTGCTGCTCACATAGGCATCTTGGGGATGGGCGGCGTAGTAGGCCTCCAGGGCGGTTTGAGCCCGCTGCAGCTTGTTTTGTCCGGCAATCGCCCCGGCTTGGTAGCCGTCGTGGGCAATGGCAATATCGGGCAGCTGCGCCACCTGCCAGTGGGGCTCCTTCTCCAGCAGCTCGGCGACGCTGTCGTCGATCATGGCGTGGTAAGGGCGGCTGAAGGTGATGTCGGGGTGGCGACGGAACAACCGCGACACCATGGAATAGGGGGACTGAGCAGCACCAATTTCATGGCGAATTAGGTTAACCACCAGCCGCTCGTCGTCTGCAATTGCCTCAGGGATTTTGGCGATCGCCTCGGCGGTCAGCACCTCATCCGCATCCAACACCAGTACCCAATCCCCCGTGGCCTCCTGCAACGATAGGTTGCGCGCCTCGGCGAAGTCATTGTTCCAGGGCTGGTGGTGTACTTTAGCCTCGAATTTCTGAGCAATGTCCACCGTCTCATCGGTAGAGCCCGTATCTACAATCACAATTTCGTCGACGATGGGCTGGGCGCTGGTCAGGCAAGCGGCAAGCCGCTTGGCCTCATCCTTAACAATCATGCAGAGACTAAGGGTTGCCATGGTAGTGGGTGAATGTAACAGATTGCAACGAAGAGAGTTATGATCTAGGTTGTTAAAGCAATTAATGGATTTTTTGTAGGGACAGTATGCGAGTTGCAATCGCGGGCGGTGGACTAGCGGGCTTATCCTGTGCCAAGTATCTCACCGATGCGGGGCATACCCCCATTGTGCTAGAGCGACAGGACGTCTTGGGCGGCAAGGTAGCAGCCTGGAAAGACGAGGACGGTGATTGGTACGAGACCGGACTACATATTTTTTTTGGGGCCTATCCCAACATGCTGCAGTTGTTTGGGGAGCTGGGCATTGAAGACCGGCTGCAGTGGAAAGAGCACAGCATGATCTTTAACCAGCCGGAGACCCCTGGCACCTATTCCCGCTTTGATTTTCCCGACATCCCTGCGCCCTGGAACGGCGTCGCCGCGATTTTGGGCAACAATGACATGCTCACCTGGGGTGAGAAAATTCGCTTTGGCGTGGGCCTGTTGCCGGTGATGGTGCGGGGCCAAAGCTACGTCGAGGAGATGGACAAGTACTCCTGGACCGAGTGGCTGCAGAAGCACAATATTCCGGAGCGGGTCAACGATGAGGTGTTCATCGCCATGACTAAGTCGCTAAACTTCATTGGTCCAGATGATATCTCTTCCACTATCATCCTGACTGCCATGAACCGCTTTTTGCAGGAGAAGAACGGCTCCAAGATGGCCTTCCTAGACGGCTCCCCCACCGAGCGGCTGTGTGAGCCCCTAGCCGACTACATCCGAGAACGGGGCGGCGAGATCCACCTCAACAGCTCTCTCAAGCAGTTTTTGCTCAACGATGATGGCTCAGTGCGCGGCTTCTTAATGCGCGGCCAGAACGGCGCTGAGGACTACACCATCACTGCCGATGTCTACGTCTCCGCTATGTCAGTGGATCCCTTAAAGACCATGCTGCCGCAGCCCTGGCGCGAGCTCGAGTATTTTGAGCAGCTCAACGGCTTGGAAGGGGTACCGGTAATCAATATTCACCTGTGGTTTGACCGCAAGCTCACGGACATCGACCACCTGCTGTTTTCGCGATCGCCCCTGCTCAGCGTCTACGCCGACATGAGCAACACCTGCCGGGAGTACGAGAACCCCGATCGCTCCATGCTAGAGCTGGTGCTGGCCCCGGCCAAAGACTGGATCTCCCGCTCTGACGAGGATATCGTCGAGGCCACTATGGAGGAGCTGAAAAATCTATTTCCAGCGCATTTTGATACCGATAGTCCCGCAACGCTGCTAAAGTATAAAGTTGTCAAAACACCGCGTTCTGTCTATAAGGCAACGCCAGGCCGTCAGCAGCATCGCCCGAGTCAAGTGACGCCAATCTCCAATTTTTACCTCACTGGGGATTACACCATGCAGCGCTATCTCGCCAGTATGGAGGGGGCTGTACTTTCTGGTAAGCTGACAGCGCAGGCCATTAGCCGCGCTAATGCTGTCACTGACAACCGGCCCCAAGCAGGCGCGGCGGTTGCTTAAGGTAGGGACGGGGCTATCCCGATACGCATGAATGATAAGGTGCCCAAGCACGAGGGCTTGGGCATCGCTGCATGGGTGTCCTCTAGCTGTAACCTTTGTCGGAGCAATTGGCTACTTGCTGTAATGTTTGATATCTTCTCGCAATGCAATGCTGCAACTGACTAAGCCGATCTCCATGACTACCCTAGCCCCACTGGAGGATGCTTACGAGTTTTGCCGACAAGTCACGGCTAAATACTCAAAGACTTTTTACTTAGGGACGCTGCTAATGCCGCCGGAGAAGCGGCGCGCTATTTGGGCCATCTACGTTTGGTGTCGCCGCACTGATGAGCTGGTGGACGGCCCTGATGCCGCAACCACAACCCCGGAAACCCTAAACCAATGGGAGTCCCAGCTTGAATCTATCTTCTCCGGCTGCCCCATTGCTGACCCCGATGTCGCCCTGGTAGATACCCTGGAGCGGTTTCCCCTCAGCATTCAGCCGTTTCGCGATATGATTGCTGGCCAGCGCATGGACCTGTACCGCAGCCGCTACGAAACCTTTGAGGAATTGAATCTGTACTGCTACCGGGTTGCTGGAACGGTGGGCCTGATGTCTAACAGCGTTATGGGGGCCGACTATAGCCAGTCCTCTGTGCCCTGGTACCGAGAATCGGCGGACAGTAACCCGGAGCAGGAGGCGATCGCTCTGGGAATTGCCAACCAGCTTACTAATATTCTGCGAGACGTGGGGGAAGACGCCCGCCGAGGCCGCATCTATCTACCCCTAGAAGACCTGGCCCTGTTTAACTACACCGAAGCCGATCTAATGAACGGCGTCATCGACGAGCGCTGGCGGGAGCTGATGCGGTTTCAAATTCAGCGAGCCCGCAAGTTTTACGTCGAGGCCGAGGGCGGCATCTGTCGCCTCAGCCCCGATGCCCGCTGGCCCGTGTGGACGGCGCTAATGCTCTACCGGCAGATCTTGGATGTGATCGAGCGCAACCAGTATGATGTGTTTACCCGGCGAGCCTACGTGCCGGGGTTCCGCAAGTTGCTGACGGTGACCTCAGCTCGGGTGCGCGCGGAAGTTCTCTAGTAGCTCAAAAGTTCTCTAGTAAATATGCGCCCGGAAGTAGTCAAGAAGGCGCGATCGCAATGACAACTGTTCATCAGCTTGGCCAATACAAGCAAGATAGCCGGCCCATTGTGGCCCTGACTGCCTCTGATTTCCCGACGGCGCAGCTGTTGGATGCGGCGGGGGTAGACCTAGTGCTGGTGGGGGATAGCCTTGGTATGGTTACCCTCGGCCACCCAACCACGCTGCCGGTGACCCTAACAGAGATGCTGCACCACGCCAAAGCGGTGCGCCGCGGGGTGAAGAATGCCCTGCTGGTGTTTGACCTGCCGTTTTTGAGCTACCAGGCGAGTCTAGAGCAGGCGACGCTGGCGGCGGGGCGAGCCCTTAAAGAGGCCGGGGCCCAGGCGGTAAAGCTGGAGGGGGGCTACCCGGCGCTACTGGAAACGGTTGCTCACCTAGTCAACGTGGGCATTCCGGTGATGGGGCACCTGGGTCTCACGCCCCAGTCTATTCATCAGCTGGGCGGCTTCCGCAAGCAGGGCAAGTCTTCAGAAGACAGCGACGCCATCTTGTCCCAAGCAAAGGCATTGCAGGAAGCGGGGGCTTTTGCCTTAATTCTGGAGCACATTCCCAATGAGCTGGCCCGCCGCATTACCCAAACCCTAGAGATTCCCACCATCGGCATTGGCGCTGGCCCCCACTGCGATGGGCAGGTGCTGGTCACCGCCGACGTTTTAGGCCTCTCGGACTGGCAGCCCCCCTTCGCCAAATCCTACGCCGACCTGCGCAGCGTGATTACCCAGGCCGTCCAGACCTACGCCGATGAGGTGCGTCAGCGGCAGTTCCCCGCCTCAAAATCCCCGTGAGCGATCTGGATCACCCCATCACTCGCCAGAGCTTCGCCATCATTGACCAAGAGCTGGGTACCCACCGCTTCACCCCCGAGGAATATCCGGTGGTGCGCCGCGTCATCCACGCGACGGCGGACTTTGAGTTCGCCCAGCTCCTACACATTAGCTCCACGGCGATCGCCAGCGGAACGGCGGCGTTGCAGGCCGGTCGGTCCATCGTTGTAGACGTTGGCATGGTGCAGCAGGGCATCCGGCGGCGGGTGCAGCAGACTTTTAAAAACCCGATTCACCTGGCGGTGGAGCAGGTGGACGCAGCTGAACCCGGACGCACCCGCACCGAGACGGGGCTGCTGCGCTGCTGGCAGCGAAACCCCGAGGCCATTTATGTCGTCGGCAACGCGCCCACGGCCCTGCTGGCCCTCTGCCGCTGCCTAGCAGAGAATCCACCGGTGCAGCCTGCTCTGGTTGTGGGGGTTCCGGTGGGGTTCGTGGCGGTCGAAGAGGCCAAAGCCGCCTTGGCCGCCCTGTCCGTCCCGCAAATCTGGGTGGCCGGGCGCAAAGGCGGCTCCGCCACCGCTGCTGCCATCGTCAACGCCCTGTTGGGAATCGCCTGGGCGCAAGCCGCTGCTACCCCCCGTGGCTAACCCGGCCTTTCCCATCCATGTGGTTGGCATCGGTTTAGACGGTGCGGCAGGGTTACCGGAAGCCAGCCGCCAGCAGGTGGTCAGGGCTGAGGTGCTGGTGGGCAGCGATCGCCACCAGGACTATTTCCCTGACCATGCCGGTCAGCGCTGGACGCTGAATGGGCTACTTACCCAGCTACAGTCAGGGAATATTTCAACCCAGCGCACTGTAGTGTTGGCCTCTGGAGACCCGCTTTTCTTTGGCGTCGGGCGGCTGCTTCTGCAGCACCTGAGCCCGGAGCAGTTGGTCTTCCATCCCCACTTGAGCGCAGTGCAGCTAGCCTTTAGCCGCATTAAGCAGCCCTGGCAAGATGCCCAAATTATCAGCGTCCATGGGCGATCGCCGGAGCGGCTGCTTACGGCCCTGCGCCAGGGAGCCTCCACCCTTGCCCTGCTGACGGACAACAGCATCACCCCAGCGGTGGTGGCCCATTTGCTGCTGTCCCTAGACCTGGAGAATCGCTACCGCATTTGGGTCTGTGAGGCGTTGGGCAGCGAGGCGGAGCAAGTGCAGTCCTATTCGGCAACTCAGCTGGCCCAGCGGCCTGAGCACCATCCGCTGAATGTAGTCGTCCTGCAGCGGCACCCAGCGCTGCCAAGTCCAGCGCTCCTGGATTCAGCGCTGCCGGTTGTGGGCATTGACGATAGCCAGTTCGCCAGCTTCCCCGACCGCCCCGGCCTGATTACTAAAAAGCCCGTGCGGCTGCTCGCCTTAGGGCAGCTTCAGCTCCGCGATCGCCAGGTGGTGTGGGATATCGGCGCGGGCACGGGGTCCGTCTCCATTGAAATCGCGCGGCTGTGCCCTCATTCTCAGGTATACGCCATCGAAAAGAGCGCGGCGGGCGCGGCTCTAATTCAACAGAACGCCGAGCGCTTTGGGGCCGCTAACCTTCACTTGGTGGCAGGCCGGGCCCCGGCGGCTTTAGGAGCGCTCCCAGAGCCCAACCGTATTTTTATCGGCGGCAGTGATGGCGACCTAGCCGACCTGCTCTGTATCGCCCAGGCGAGACTCCTTGCCGGGGGGATACTGGTGGCGGCATTGGCAACACTAGACAGCATTGCGATCGCCGTCTCCTGGCTGAAGCAGCGCTCCCTCGATAAAGCCAAGGGCTGGCATCACCAGTTCCAGCAGGTTCAAATGACCGCCTCTGTCCCGGTTGGACCGCTAACCCGGTTCAGCCCGCTTAACCCCGTTACCCTACTAACCCTGCAGCGGCAATGAGCCATAGAACTGCCGCTGTCGCTAGTAAGAACCCTGTAGCCCCGAGCCCTGCCAATGGTCGCCCGGCTCCGCCCGTCACCCACAGCGGGACTTGCCCAGTCGGCGTGAGCTGACCCCGTATTTCCACCACAGCAATACCCAAGATCCAGCCCGCGTGCAGCCCCCAAGGTAAGCCAATGGAAAATCCATTCAGCGCGTAGGCCCAGGCCAACACCATCCCCATAATCCACAGGCCAATTAGCTGGGGTTGCGTATTTTCCCGGTCCCAAACCAGATGCAGTAATGCAAAGATCAGGCTACTTAAACTAGCAGCAGCGTAGGGGGAAAACGACTCAGAAAATTGGGTAAACAGAAAACCCCGAAAAATTATTTCTTCGACCAGCCCGACGCCAATGGCCAGGATAGCGCTCAAGCAAATAGCCTTTCCCACGTCAAACTTTGGCGGTGGCTCCCCCCCTACCGTCTGAAGCCAGCCTAGCCGGAGCTGTACCCAGAACAGAATCGCCAGCCCAGCAATCCCAACGAAAAAACCAATAAGAGCCGGTGCAGTAATCTGTGGCCCAAATTTGGCGACAGGCGATCGCGGCCCAATTAGTTCAACAAGGTATAGGGCCAGCGGCGCTGTCGCATATAGGCTGAGCAAAAGCGGTAGCTTTTGTGACGGTAGACTAGCTCTGAAGGGACGCCACTTCAACCAAATAGCGAGGGGGAAGGCAATCGGAAACCAGAGGCTACACCAAATGAGAAAAAAACCGCCGACAATGGCCATTCGCGCAGATTAGTCCTCGTCAGCGGAGACTCCGTTGCTCTCATTTCCCGGCTCATCTAACTTGATAAGCTGAATATGCTTGTAGCCCAGCTTAATCTCAAATTCGTCTCCCGGTTCCAGGCCCATTTTTTCGGTGTAGGTCGCCCCAATGACGATCTGGCCGTTCTTGTGGACGCTGACGCGGTAGGTGGGCTCTCGGCCACGGCCATCCTTGGTTGCATCGCTGCCAACGGGAACACCGCTAGCCGTTAAAATCGCCTCAGTAAAATCCGACAGGTTGACGCGCACCTGATCGTCTTTCCCGACGGTGTAGTACCCACACAACCGGGCTTTTTCGCGGCGTGATACATGGGAAAGCTCCTTTACTTTTTGTAGGAGCGCCTTACCAGTTAGGGGTGTCGTTGCAGCCTCAGTCATTACGTTTAAGGTATCCTCGATAGTCTTAAAGATAGTGGAACGCTGAAGGGACGTTGCCAGTTGAAATCTACTCAGCGTTGATTCTAGCAATAAAAGAAACGATTTAGCGAATCCAGCGATCGCTATAGTAGTTAAATTTAGCATCCATAGGGCGCTTTGCTGTAAATCGCTCACTAAGTTTTGATAATTTCAGCAAAAGTATTTAGCTGAAATTGATTTATAGTTGATTGCCCCTTACGGCTAGGTCCCCCCAAGCGCCAAGACAGATACTAATCCCCCATTTTGCCTTGCTTAGGCTAGACCAAAATATTAGCAGAATAGCGGTTCGGCTTCCCTAAAAAAGCAGCATCTATTTCAGATGCTGCATTGGGTATAGGGGCGCCGCAGGTGTGGAGGTAAGCAGAGCGCCGCAAGTCAAGGTAGCTGTCAGGTAGCTATCAGAGGAAGCGTCCCTCACTGGGAAGCACCCCTTAGTTTAATTGTGGCTATGCCGTTATACCGCTGCGGCAACTGCGGTACTGTCGCGAACCAATTCGCATCGACTAGGCTTGCGGCACCAGCGCCGCTGTATTTAACCGGAGATGCTCTTCGTAGAGAACCCGCGCCTCATCAGCGTCAGCCACGGGGTACTGGGCCTTTGCCCCATTGCCTAGAGAAATGACGAGGCAGAGGCGAACGCGGCGTTCGCCAGAGCGGATTGGTTTACGTTCAATCTGCATGGTGATAGTAGGGGGTAGACGAACTGAGCGGTAGGTGTCCCGCTGCTTCCGATGGCACCGTTTGATTAACCCTAGATGAGAGCAGGCGGGTTAGGGCATCAATGCCTTTAGGCATCAGGACTTGTATGCCAATCTTTTACAGATGGCAGCTTATTGCTTCAGGAAAATGTTAAGCACCTGCAGCAATTGCCCCTGCCATCGGGAGAGCCTCGCAAAATTGATAGAACCGCTTATCCTGGTATAAGTAGCTCAACTAAATGGAAGAGACCTCCTCCTATGACTGCCTCAAACGTAACCACTGCGGATGCTTCTTCTAAGGTGTCTGCCCGCGAGCTGTTTCGCACGGCCTACGAAAATCGCTACACCTGGGACAGCGGCTTCCCAGGCTACACCGCTGATGTTACCTGCAAAATTGGCGACGATACTCACAGCGGCACCGTGCGCGTCGGCGCTGATCTGAAGGCGGAGGTCGCCGGCATTGAGGATGAGCAGGTGCACAAGATGGTGGCGGGTCAACTGTTTGAAATTGCCATTCACCGGGTGCGCCGCGCCTTTGAAGATACCCACGGCAAAAATACCTTTTCCTATGGCGATAAGGATGAGTCTGGAGCCCAGGAAATTTTGGTGAGCGGTAAGGGGGAGGGCGATCGCTACAAACTCAAGAATAGCGAGGTGACCATGGTGCACCGCCACATCCACGGCATTGTGGTGACCATCTACACCTTTAGCAGCCATGATACTGGCGAGGGCTACTTGTCCCACCGCTACGACTCGGTATACCACGACCCCAACACCGCCGAGCAGAAGGGCGGCAAGAGCATTTTTACCGATGAGTACGAGAAGGTGGGAGACTACGTCATCCTCAACCGCCGTCACATTGAG
>JBCCAG010000752.1:0-2365 GCA_039814955.1 Cyanobacteria bacterium P01_A01_bin.135 | reverse complement strand
GCGGATACGCTGCTGAGCGGCGCGGCTGAGATTCCCGAAGCGGACATCGACGCGGCAGGCACCCTCGATATTGAGGCAAACTTGGGCGAGCCGGATATCAGCCGCACCGAGACCAGCATTATCCGCGCCGGGTACCGCTTTGAGCACGAGTTCAGCGACGCCTGGAAGATTCGCAACGAGCTTCTGGCCTCGTTCCAAGATATACCGGAGGACGCCTCGGTTGTCGGTGTGGGCTTCGTCCAAGAGCTGGGACAGCCCCAGTTGGGACAGCTAAACCGCATCTACATCGACAACCCCAGCTACCGAGAGAGCCTAATTTCTAACACCAACGTGGTGGGCAACTTTGACGTTGCGGGCATCGACCAGACCCTGCTGCTGGGGATTGAGGTGGCCCGCGAAGAGCAGCGAGATGAGATTGTGCAGCGGCTGTTTCTGCCCTTTCTCTCAAATCTGGACCAGTTCCAAATCTTTGACCCCAACTACGATTCCCAACGCTTTTTCGACGACACAGACCCCGACATCAACGAGCGCATCGGCAGCGACAGCTTTTCCCGCACCCGCACTATCGGCCTGTATGGGCAGAGTCAGCTCAATCTCTCGGACAACGTTATTCTCCTGCTGGGTGGTCGGATAGACTTCGCCCGCCAGCGGTTCCAGGACTTGGCGAACCGGGAGACGACGGAGCTTCTGGAATCCTCTGAGACGGTGTTCAGCCCCAGGGTGGGTCTGGTGTTCAAGCCCGCCGAAAATGTTTCCCTCTACGCCAGCTACACCGAGTCCTTCAACCCGGTGATTGGCGTTGGCGAGGAGGGGGAGGTGTTCAGCTCCGAGCGGGGCAACCAGTTTGAGACGGGGATCAAGGCCGATTTATTGGGCGATCGCCTTTCCGTAACCCTGGCCTACTACCGGCTGCGCCGCACCAATGTGCTTACAGAAGACCCAGTGAATCCGGGCTTTCAGGTGCAGGTGGGGGAACAAGGTAGCGATGGGGTGGAGCTGGACATCGCCGGGGAGCTGCTGCCGGGCTGGAACGTCATTGCCAGCTATGCCTACACTGACGCCAGAATTATTGAAGATAATGAATTTCCTGTGGGACGTCGACTAATCAACGTGCCGGAGAATGCCGCTAGCCTCTGGAGCTCCTATGAAATTCAGGGGGGCGACCTGGCTGGGCTGGGTTTTGGGATTGGTCTATTCTTTCAGGGTGAGCGCAACGGCGACATCCGCACCCCCTTTACCCTGCCGGACTATCTGCGCACTGACGCGGCCCTGTTCTATCGCCGCGATTCCTTTCGCGCCCAGGTGAATTTTCAGAACCTGTTCGACGTGCGCTATTTTGAGGGGTCGAGGGACCAGTTTCGCGTCAATCCTGGGCTACCGTTTACGGTCCTGGGCAATGTGTCCTGGGAGTTTTAACGTATGGCCCCCCTTTCCTTCCCCCCGACGGGGAGAAACCACAGTTTTCCCTGGGAGTTGTGACGAGATGCAGCGATTTATCAGAATTTGGGCCGGGCAGCTCGTCTCCACCATCGGCAGCTACATGACCGTCTTTGCCCTAATGATTTGGGCCTGGGGGGAGACCGGCTCCGCCACAAGCCTGGCCCTGGTCACCTTCTTCTCCCAGCTTCCCAGAATCGCCGTCATGCCCCTAGCGGGGATCATCGTCGATCGCTTTTCCCGCAAGCGCCTGATGCTGCTGGGGGATGTGGTGGCCATGGGCTGCACCCTGGCGATCGCCCTGCTGTATGGGGGCGATCGCCTCCAGGTGTGGCACCTGTACGGGGCGGTGGCGCTCTACGGCTGCTTTGGCCAGATTCAAAACTTGGCCTACTCCTCTTCGATTGCGCTGCTGGTACCCAAACAGGACTACACCCGCGCCGAGAGCATGGTGGCCGCGGTCAACTACAGCGGGGCGGTGTTCTCCCCCATTCTGGCGGGCAGCCTATACCCAGTGATTGGTTTGCAGGGCATCATTGCCATCGACCTGGTCACCTTCCTGGTGGCTTTTGCCACCCTGATGTCGGCGAAGATTCCCCGACCTGCGCCAGATGCGGATCTAGATGCCAGCTCGGAGGCGATCGCATCGAAGCTTGCCGGCTGGTCCAACCTGACCACCGGCTTTCGCTATATCTTTAATCAGCGGGGCCTGATTGCGATGGTGATTGCCTTTTCCCTGTTTGCGATCCCCAGCGACATCGGCAAAGCCCTGTACAACCCGATGATTCTGGCGCGATCGGGGGGCGATGCCCAGGTGCTGGGGGCGGTAACCACCGCGGCAGGAGTAGGGGGCGTCCTGGGGGCGCTGCTGCTGAGCTGGCGAGGTGGCTTTAAGCGACGCATCCACGGCATGCTGCTGGGCTTCATC
>JBCCAG010000879.1:0-1833 GCA_039814955.1 Cyanobacteria bacterium P01_A01_bin.135 | reverse complement strand
TTCTTGAACTTCTTGCCGATTAATATTTTGGGAATCAATAGACACCGTAGCGATTTCTTCTTCTGCCTGGAAAATCTGTTGATTGAGAGCCAAATCAGCAAACACCCTAATTTCTATCGGCCAACGCAGTTCTCCCCGGAGGCAGCAGGTGAATCGCCTGCCGCCGCTGCTGGGGTGGTTGCTGGCCGGATTTGACGAAGCGCCTTTGTGGCAAAGGCAATCGGAGCCGCTTGTAGGAGCGTTGTCCTACGGCCGATCAAGAAAATATTAAGCTTAATTAAGAAATCGGAATACTGTTGGAAAATCGACAGTTTTATTCAACAGCTGACTTTAATAATTGTAGGTAATCTCAGTGAGCAACTTGCAGCAGAATCTTGCCGATCCCCAATCGTTAACGATACTGCTCAAGATGAACATTTTGAGGAAAATAATCTGCACAGGTAGGTGCGTGGAAACTGAGAAAATCAGCGATTAGGACTTACCTAATCGCTAATGCGCTCATACCTTGCTGCAGTTCAATACCCACATACCCTTAGGAGGCGCACCATGAGCATACGAAGCCGAAAACATCGTAAGCGCTTCGCTTGCGGGCACCGAGGTTTTGGGCAATTCTGCCACTGCTGCGCGGAGCGAACCCGATTAGCCCATCAGACAGCGATGGTTAAAGAAGCCCATCACGAACAGCGGCGAGCGCAGCGCCAGCGCTGGCAGCAGAGCTTCGCCTACGACCGCATTGACCTCACGCACCTGCCCAAGAAAGTCGTCTTGAGTGCGCGGGCTATCTTAAAGCAGCTTGAGCAGGGCGCTGGGTTTTGGACCTTCTCAGGCAAAAGGCTGCTTCCAGACCGGACGCTGATTAGAATTCCCGTTAGGCAACAGTACCGCCTCCTCGGCAGATGGATCAACCACAAGTTCATTCCGCTAGAGGTGATGTCCCACGAAGCCTATAATCGAATCGTCAGCATGGGCTTTAAAGGCGGATACAAATCCCTCTAAAAGAAGCGGCAATGCTGGGATACTCTTCTAAGGCATGCCGATGGACTGGTGGACGTCAATATTTCCCGATGGGCTGCAGTACGTCAAGATTGAAGCGGCCAGTGGTCAACCGGTCGCGATCGCCTATGGGGAGGTGGGCAGCGGTCCGCCGCTGCTATTGGTCCATGGATTGGGGGTATGGAGCCACTGCTGGCGAGAGGTGATTCCTGCCCTGGCTCAGCAGTACCGGGTCATCTGCTTCGACTCCTTAGGCTCTGGCTATTCTGATGCACCCCAATATTCGGCCCAGTGCCCTGCCCAGACGGGCCACCAAGTGGTGGAGCTAGCTCGGATCATAGAAGCTCTGTGCGATCGCCCCGCGATTCTAGTCGGAGAATCCTTAGGGGGCTTGGCGAGTTTGGGGGTGACCATCGACTATCCCCACTTAGTAGAGCGGCTGGTGGTGATCAACGCGGCGGTGTTTCCGCAAAAGCTGCCCAGCGCCACCATGCGGTTTCTGGCGGCGGTGCCCCAACCCCTGGTAGAAGCCGCAGACCGCTACCGGCTCATGAAGCGCCTCCAGCCCCTCGCCAAACGGGTTGTTCGCCTCAGCAACCGGCAGGTGATAGCCCCGCAGACCGTGAAGCCGCGCACTGTCAACGCCTCGGCTCATCCCTACTTAGAGCGCCGCGGCCCGCTGAGCTGCTTCGCCCGCGACCTGAAGCTGGCCCTCTCAGATATTGAGCAATACCTACAAGGGGAGGATTGCTTTACCACTCGGTTGCACCAGCGCCTCGGGGCAATCGCCCAGCCAACCCTGGTGCTGTGGGGAGAAGCAGATAGCTGGTTTCCGGTGGC
>JBCCAG010000374.1:0-4549 GCA_039814955.1 Cyanobacteria bacterium P01_A01_bin.135 | reverse complement strand
AGTTGAAGCCCCCGGTGATCCCGTCGATGTCGAGAACTTCCCCCGCAAAGTAGAGGCCCGGGCACAGGCGACTCTCCATGGTTTTGAAGTTTACCTCCGACAGCCGCACCCCGCCGCAGGTGACAAACTCGTCCTTAAAAGCCCCTTTACCCTGCACCGTAAACTCCCCCCGCAGCAGCTCCTGCACCAGTTTCCGTAGCCCTGCTTTGGAGAGCTGGGCCCACTGGGTTTGGGGGTCGACGCCAGACCGCGCCAGCAGATAGCTCCACAGCCGTCGGGGCAGCGGGGCGATCGCTGTAGGTGGTGCGGCCACGGTGCGCTTAGGCATGGTGGCTTTGGCGTCCAGCAGGGCGGCTTGCAGATGTGCTTCGGTCCAGTTGGGAAGCCAGTTGACCCGCAGCGTTGCCCGATAGCCGCTCTCTTGCAGCGCCCTGGCCCCCCAGGCCGAGAGCTTCAGCACAGCAGGGCCGCTGACCCCCCAGTGGGTGACGAGCAATGGTCCAGTCTGCTCTAGGGGCTTACCCTGAGGGAGCTTGAGCTGCAGCCGTACTGGGTTCACCGCTACTCCGGCCAGGGCATTGAGGGCCGCCTCTTTGATGTTGAGGGTGAAGAGGGAGGGCACTGGCGGCTCGATATGATGGCCTAAGTCGCGGGCGATCGCCTGTCCGCGGGGACTGCTGCCGCACGCGAGGATCACCCGGTCGGCCCGTCGGGTTTCGCCTTTTGTGACCACATCAAACCCATACTCACGGCGCGTCACCCGCTGTACCCCCGCTTTGGTGTGCACCGCTACCCCGGCCCGCCGCGCCGTCCGCTGCAGGCAGTCAATGATTGTCCCCGAGTCGTCGGTCACGGGAAACATGCGCCCGTCGGCTTCCGTCTTCAGACGCACCCCGCGCTCTGTAAACCACTGCACCGTGTCGCGGGGCTGGAAGCGGCTAAACGCTCCCCGCAATGCCTTGCCGCCCCGAGGATAGTGGGTGACCAGCCGCGCCGGGTCAAAGCAGGCGTGGGTGACGTTGCAGCGCCCACCGCCAGAGATGGCCACTTTGGCCAGGCAGCGCGGCCCGGCTTCTAGGAGGGTGACCTTGACCGCCTCATGGAATTTCCCACTGGCTTCAGCGCAGGCGATCGCTGCAAAAAATCCGGCAGCTCCGCCGCCAATGATCGTAATCTGGAGTGACATATACCAAGGTTGAGTTGGGGATTTAGGGCAGGGGGGAATTGCCCTTGGTGGGGAACCCCCTGTGGACAGCACTCGGCAGCCATGTTAGATCCGACAGGTCTAAGTTAGCCCGACAGCTAGAGGTCAGCCGCCTATCCTTAAATGAGCAGCCCGTCGTGATACGAAAGCCGCTACCTGGGCATACTAATATTCATTAGGGGCAACAGGCTCGGTACTTACATCCACAAGGCGCATCACCCTAGGCCCCGGCTACAGAGACAACCGCTCCCGTAGGCCAACCCATCGATTCTAGAAGCTGTTTTAGATTCACCACCGATAGGAACTATGTCGCTCAAGGACTTGAAACCAGCCAATGATCGAGATGTCAACGTCTATAGCCCCTACTATCAGGGCCGTAAGCGCAGCGCGCTGCCCTACGCCATCACCCTCTATCAGCGGGGCAACCTAGAGGGCGATCGCCAGATTGAGGGTGGCAAGAGCATTCCCTTTCTGGCGACATGGAATGTTTCCTCCTTGCCGGCTGACCTAACCCGCTGCCTGATCCGCTTTGACGACAACGAAGAGCTCAGCTACGAAATCACCCTCGCTAATTTCGAGTTCGTCGACTACTTAATCGACGTGCTCTTCAACGTCAAATCCGCCAAGATCACTGACTTTTCTCGCCCGTTCTACCGGCGGCTACTGCGCTACGACGATTAGCAGGGGCACTCCAAAGACTGTCACTGCACTACTGTCCGGGCAGCCAGCAACTGTGCCTGAATAACCATAGGTGAGGCGAGCCTTCCCCGAGGATACAAATATTTCGTCTGAGGGATGATAACTTCTTAGCGCTGGGTCTAGTATTATGGCGGCGCGCTCTTTGTTCTTTGAGACGCCCCACCGCTGCTGCTATTGGGCTAGGATATCTGTGACACTTCCCCAACTTAGGGCGTTTAATTCTAGGGTCGTCGACGATGCGCCGTCTGCCCAGCTTACTTCTTCTGACCAGGGCTCTGTGCTAAAAGCGACTTCGGGCACAGCTCAGTTTGTCAGCCTCAGGGTAAGGTTGCTCGTCGGCTTTAGCCTGATCTTCAGTATTGTGTTTGCTGGGGCCTTCTATTGGTTCTACACATTCACCACTGATAAAACCATATCCCGCCTGCGGGCGGACCTGCGTTCAACCCTAGAGGGTGCCGTCACTGGGGTAGATGTGGATGAGCTAATGGCGCTCTATGAAGACGGCGTCCCCAACAGCGAAGGCTTCTCGGATGATCCTCGCTACCAGAATCAACTTGAGTGGTTTGAAACCGTGAAGCGGATTGAGCCTCGGGCCTGGCTCTATTCCTTCATTATTGCCCCCCAGTCACAGAACCGGCGCATGGGCCCAGCCGCGGTATCGGATAATCAGCTTGAGACGATTTATTTGGTCGACTTGTGGGTGAACTACGATGCGTCCAAAGCCGTTGGATTTCTGGAGTCAGATGAGGCTAGCTCTCGACCCCGCGTCGCCATTGAGGCAGGCAGGCTAACCGAAGAGCCCAACATCTATCCGGACGACTGGGGAACCTGGATGTCGGCCTTTGCCCCACTGCGAAACGATGAGGGTGAGATAGTCGCCGTTTTAGGACTAGATATTGAGGCAGACTACGTATTTCAGCTGCAAGATCAGATTCGCAATCGGGTGCTGCTGTCGTTCATCGTTACCTACGGTATTCTGTTCGTCCTCATCTACGTGCTGTCGGGGATACTGACCCGTCACATCAGCGAGCTCACTCAGTCAGCGGAGCAGATTGCCGCTGGCGACTACAGCGGAGCTCTGTCTTCATCACAGCAGCAGCGGGGCGCTCGCAACCCTCAGTCGTCAGCGCTGCAGGCCGGACGCGACGTGCGCCTGAGGGACGAGATCAGCGTCCTGGCCCAGGCCTTTGAGATGATGATTGAGAGCATCCAGCAGCGGGAGCAGATGATCCGTCAGGGAAAGAAAGTGGAAGATGAAATGCGGTTAGCCCTCCAGGCTGAGCGCGAGCTCAACGAGCTGAAATCCCGGTTTGTCTCCATGGTGTCCCACGAGTTTCGGACGCCGCTGACGGTGATGCGCACCTCCACCGAGCTGCTGGAAAAGTATGGCCACTTGGCCAGCGACGAGAAAAAGCGGGACTACTTCCAGCGCATCCGCGCGGCGATCGCCAACATGACCCGGCTGCTAGAAGACGTGCTGGTGGTGGGCAAAGCTGAGGCGGGGAAGCTGGCCTTCAACCCAGTAATTGGTGATTTTGAGCAGTTTTGCCAGGAAATCATCAATGAAATGCAGCATAGCGTTGGCGTCAAGCACAAGCTCACCCTATCCGCTGACAGCGTCAACGCCGTCCATTTTGACCGCGATCTGCTGCGCCCGGTCCTGTCGAATCTGCTCTCCAACGCGATTAAGTACTCGGAAGCGGGTAGTACGGTGGAGACGCGGGTTGCCCTGGCGGGCGAAACCGTCACCCTGCAGGTCAGCGATCAGGGTATCGGCATTCCGAAAGAGGATCGGCCCAAGCTGTTCCAGCTCTTTCACCGGGCCCGCAATGTGGATACTATTCGGGGCACTGGCTTAGGGCTTGCCATCGTCCAACAGTGCATTACGCACCACCAGGGTCAGGTGAGCTTTACCAGTCAAGAAGGTGTCGGCACGACGTTTTACGTCCAGTTTCCGGCCAGCGGCAAGCAGGAAGATAGCCCCTCGCTGCTCAAGTCACTGCCCACCAGCAGCTAACCAGCACTGCAGCTGTCAAGAGGGATCGCCGTCCACCGAGTAGCGCTCCCCTTTCGTTTACTCAGGACTACGTACTTGTAGCTTTGACCACTTTGCTCGGGACAATCCTGGTGATGAAGTGGGGCGCTGCAGAGCCAAGTGGCCTGTAGCCGCACACAAAGCTTTGCGGCGACCGCTATATCTAGGGAGTACAAACAAGTTTGAAGCAGCCTTGCCGCTTACTGTAGGCCGTTGTTATCCTCGTAAGAACTCTGTACTAGTTGAAGGATGAATTCTGCGACGGCAGCGTTGGGACGCTTTCTGCTGGCGGTTTGCGCTGTGGCTGGAATGGCGTCCTACACCAGCGCCAGATATGCCCAGCGAGAAGCCGAGCTGATCGCAGCGCTGTGCCAAGGGGCGATCGCTTGCTCAGAAGGGGAGCAGCTCACAGTCACGAGGCCAATTCAGCCTTGGCAAAGCGAAGCGGCATTGACCTCCGGAGCATTAGCGGTGGGCGGCGCAGGCACCTGGGTCGCTACAGAAGCCTTGCTTGCCCAGCGGCGGCGACGGCAGCGCCTAGAGCGCGATCTGACGGTGATGCAGCGCAACCTCAAGACGGCTCAAAAGGACCTAAGGCGATCGCAGCAAGT
>JBCCAG010000128.1:0-7769 GCA_039814955.1 Cyanobacteria bacterium P01_A01_bin.135 | reverse complement strand
GCTGCGGGACGGGCTAAACCTGGTGGCCAAGGAATATGTGGTGGCTAATAAAGGGGAGCGGGGGATGCTGGTGCTCTCCGAATTCGCCGGTTCGGCGGTGGAGCTGCCCGACGCGATTTTGGTGAATCCTTACGCTTCATACGAAATGGACAAAGCCATAGACCGCGCTCTAGATATGCCTTTGGATGAGTCGCAGCGCCGTATGGCGACCATGTACGAATCGATTTGCCGTTACGATGTGCAACAGTGGGCCAATCACATGTTCCGCGCGGCCAAAGCGGCGGCGGCGGACCGTAGCGCGGAGGCTGGTCATCAGTCAAAGGCCTCGGCGCTGGTCTAGGCGTTATCGATACTACTATTCATGCGAGATCTATCTATAGTCCAGAACTCTCCCTATGACCTGATCGTGATTGGGGGCGGCATCAACGGGGCAGGGGCCGCCCGCGACGCCGCCCTGCGGGGGCTCAAAACCCTGCTGATTGAAAAGGACGACTTTGGCAGCGGCTCCACTAGTTGGTCCACGCGATTGATTCACGGTGGACTGCGCTACTTGGAGTACTTTGAATTCAAGCTGGTGCGGGAGTCTTTGCGAGAGCGGGAGATCTTGCTCAGCACCGCCCCGCATCTGGTCAAACCGATTCAGATGACCATCCCTATCTACAAGGGCGGGCGGCGCAGCTACTGGGAGATCCAGGCCGGGATGCTGCTGTACGATGTGCTCAGCTTTGACAAAACCCTGCCCAACCACCGGATGCTGCCGGCCAAGAAGCTACAGCAGATGTTCCGCTCGGTTACCTCTGATGAGGTAGTGGGGGCGGCCCAGTACTATGACTGCCAGGTGGAGTACGCTGAGCGGCTGTGCTTAGAGAACATTGTGTCGGCCCAGGCGGCGGGGGCGGACGCCTTCAATTACGTAGAGGTGAGTGAGATTCGCCGTCAAGGGGACCGAATTACGGAGGTCACCTGCAGCGATGTGCTGACGGGAGAAGCCTTTACGGCCCGGCTCAACCCCCAAGGCGCGGTAATCAATACGGGTGGGCCTTGGGTGGACCTAGTCAATGAGCGGGGTAAACAACCGCTGACGCCTAAGCGCCTGATGGGGGGCACTAAGGGCAGCCACATTCTGGTAGACCCGTTCCCCGGCGCGCCCGATACGGCCCTTTATGTAGAGGCCAAAAGCGACGGGCGGCCCTACTTCATTGTGCCCTGGTGTGGCATGTATCTGATTGGCACCACCGACCTACGCTATGAGGGCCGCATCGAGGACCTCAAGGCCAGCAACGATGAGGTGGATTACCTGATCAGCGAGACTAACCAGGTGCTGCCTATGGCCCAGCTCTCCCGCGACCAGGTGCGCTTTACCTACTCGGGGCTGCGGCCTCTGCCCTATACCGAGGGCACCAAAACTAGCGGCATCACCCGCAGCCACATCCTATACGACCATCAAGAAGACGGCGTCGCCAATCTGGTGTCTTTGGTGGGGGGCAAGCTGACGACATTTCGCCAGGTAGGGGAGGAGCTGGTGGATTGGGCCTACAAAAAACGAGGTGAAGCTGCTCCCGACTGCCCCACCCGCCATCAGCCCTTCCCCGGAGCCATCAGCGCTAAAGACGTCCGTATCGGCCAGGCGATCGCCGCCCATCGGCAAATTTCCCGCCAGTCCATCGATCACCTGTTCCAGATATACGGGGCGCGGGCGACGGAAGTGCTGGCCCTGGTGGAGCAGTCCCCGGAGCTGGGGGAGCCCATTACGCCGGAGCTGCCAGACATCAAGGCCCAGGCAGTGTACGCCGTGGAGTCGGAGATGGCGCGCACCCTGGTGGATATCTGCCGCCGCCGCACGGTGCTGGCCATGCACAGTAACTACGGTTTTGAGCTATTGCCCGTCATTACCCAGGTACTCTCCGAGCACTGCGGCTGGGATAGCGGCCACTGCGATCGCCAAATAGAAGACTATCGTAAATTCATGGAGCGTAACTGCCAGCCCGACTACGCCATGGCGGCGGTGCCAGTCTAGCGTTCCAGTTTAGCGCTGCTCCAAAATACCCCAAAAACACCCACAGCCAATTATCCACAGGGTCTTACACCATGAACACAGTTGCTACGCCCGAAATGGTTATTCCCAACGGTGACGCTGTCCCCGTCAAGACCCTGTCTGTGCTGGGGCGGGGCGCTTGGGGCAGCAGCCTAACACAGCTTGCCGCTGAGACCGGTGTCACCATCCGCGTTTGGTCGCGTCGAGGTGATTTGCCTCTGGAGGATGCCGTGGCAAATGCCGATGTGCTGCTGTGCGCCATTTCCATGAAGGGGGTGGCTGACCTGGCTAGGCGGCTCCAAGATATCGGCTTGCCGCCCCGCACTATTTTGGTGACGGCCACCAAAGGGCTAGACCCCAAGACCACCAAAACCCCCTCCCAGCTTTGGCAAGAAGCGTTCCCCGATAACCCGGTAGTGGTGCTCTCGGGCCCTAACTTGTCCAAGGAAATTGACCAGGGTCTGCCCGCCGCTACGGTAGTATCTAGCCATGACGAGGCGGCAGCAGAAACGGTGCAGCAGATCTTCGCCGTGGAGCGCTTCCGGGTGTATACCAACAGTGACCCTCTGGGCACCGAGCTGGGGGGCACCTTGAAAAACGTAATGGCGATCGCGGTGGGGATATGCGATGGCTTGAAGCTGGGTACCAACGCCCGCTCGGCCCTGATTACCCGCGCCCTGCCAGAGGTGATTCGCATCGGCAGTCAGCTGGGGGCCCAGCCCGAGACTTTCTATGGGCTATCCGGCCTGGGGGATATGCTGGCCACCTGCACCAGCCCCCTGAGCCGCAACTACCGGGTAGGCTGCGGCCTGGCCCAAGGTAAACCCCTGGAGCAGGTGCTAGAAGAGTTGGGCAGCACGGCGGAAGGGGTGAATACTGCCCGGGTGTTGGTGAAGCTGGCCAACCGGGAGGCGATTCCCATCCCCATCTCCCGCCAGGTGTACCGCGTTCTCAACGGCACGGTGACCCCCCGAGAGGCGGTGGCAGAACTGATGGAGCGGGAGCTGAAGCCGGAGCAGTGCGACATCAGCGAGTTCCACAGCGAGGCGTTGAGCGACTGAGATTAGATAGGCTTGGTATTCCATGGCGCAGCCATCCCTTACCGACATCGCTCAACAAGCGAAAGCTATAACCGGCGCTGAGACTGCCGTTGTTGCCCTTGCTGAAGACGAGGGGGCAACGCTGCTTTACGCCGCCGCCGCTGGTAGACACACCGATGTCATCATCGGTAAACGCAGTGAAGTTACTGCTTCAGGGCTGTGCGGGGCGGCCCTGGCCTCTGGAGAATCAGAGCTGGTGTGCCAGACCCAGGGGGACCTGCGGGTACGGCAAGACCTTGCTGAAAGTCTAGGCATTACGACTGCGATCGCTGCTCCCATCGCCCATGACAATCAAATCCTAGGGGCGCTGATGGTGCTCAATCGTGAGGACGGCAGCGCCTTTGATAAAACCCATGAAGCGAAACTTGTCGCCTACGTCGATGAAATAGCCGACACCCTAGAACGCAACGCTCAACGTTAAGCATCGTGTGGTTGCGGTTGGTTCGGGGTCACCCCTTCGATAGGATACGGTTACGCGCGCTGGCGCCCACCTAGAAAATAAGCAACGATCCTCACCGTGACTCAACCGCAACCCAATCGGCACTGGCCTAGATCGCGATGGGCGCGCCGCCTCGCCGCTGGCCCCCTGCGCTTTGGCGCGGTGGCGATCGCCGTGTGCCTTGGCATTCTTCTGTCGGCGGTAGTAGCCCTCTCCCAAGGCCAGCCTACCCAGGTCTCCGTTCTTATCCAGGCCCTAGAGGGGACCCAGTGGCAGCCCATCGTGGAAGCTTTTGAGGCGGCCAACCCGGACATCGACCTAGTGATTGTGGAAGGGCCCAACGCCACCAATCTGGTAGAAGATCTATACACCTCGTCGTTTTTGTTGGGGGATTCCCCCTACGACTTGGTGTACATGGATATCGTTTGGGTGCAGAAGTTCGCAGCGGCAGGCTGGCTATTGCCCCTGTCGGACCGAGTGTCGGATGCAGATCTGGCGGACTTTCTCGAAGGGGACATCAACGGCAGCCGGCTGGACGGTGAGCTGTACCGGATGCCGTTTCGCTCTGACGGCGGCATGCTCTACTACCGTACGGACTTGCTGGCGGAGATTGGCGCTCAGCCCCCAGAGACGGTGACGGAGCTGATGGAGATTTCCAAGCAGCTGCAGGAATCTGGGGCCACGGACTGGGGTTATCTGTGGCAGGGCCGCCAGTATGAGGGCCTATCCGCCATGTTTGTGGAAATGCTGGAGGGCTTCGGCGGCTTTTGGGTGGATGCCGACAGCCGCGAGGTGGGCTTGGACCAACCGGAGGCGATCGCGGCGGTGGAGTTTTTGCTGAACACCATTCAAGAAAACGTCTCCCCCAGCGGCGTCACCAACTACCAGGAAGAAGAGGCCCGGCGGCTGTTCCAGAGCGGCGGCTCGGCGTTCATGCGCAACTGGCCCTACGCCTGGGCCCTAGTAAATGGCGACGACTCCCCGATTGCGGGCAATGTGGGCATCAAGCCCATGGTGTACCAAAGCGGTGAAAGCAGCGGCGCTTGCCAGGGGGGCTGGGGACTGGGCATTGCGAAAAGCTCTCCTCACCCGGATGAAGCCTGGCGGGTGGCAGAGTTCTTTGCTAGCCCTGAGGCCCAGCGGCAGTTTGTGCTGGAGTCGGCCTATGTGCCCAGCCGTCGGGCGCTGTTCACGGACCCGGAGATTGTGGCTAAGTATCCCCATTACCCAGATTTGCTGACGGTGGTGGAGAGCGCGGTGCTGCGTCCTCCGATTGCCCAGTATGCTCAGGCGTCGGATATTCTGCAGCGCTATTTGAGTGCGGCGTTTACAGGGCGGCTGACGCCGGAGGCGGCGATGCAGCGGGCGGCGGCGGAGACGCGGCGACTGGTGGAATAATGCGAATTTCGTAAGGACATGGCACTGCCATGTCCCTACCGTGAGCTACGTTGTTGGATCTGTGTTGTATTGGGTTGGGTCATGACGTCTAAACTGCGATCGCAAGAACAACTCACCGGCTGGCTGCTGCTGCTGCCCGCCCTACTGCTATTGCTGCTGGTATTTGCCTACCCCATTGGCCGTGCCTTTTGGCTGAGCCTGTTTACCGAGAATCTGGGCACTAACCTGGAGCCAGTGTTTTCGGGCTTCAGCAACTACAGCCGCATGGCCATCGACGGGCGGTTTTGGCAGAGTATCTGGAATACGACGCTGTTCACCGTTATCGCCCTGACCCTGGAGCTGATATTGGGGGTGGCGATTGCCCTGCTGCTCCACCAAACCTTTAAAGGTCGGGGCATTATTCGCACCATCGCCATTTTGCCCTGGGCCTTGCCCACGGCGCTCATCGCCCTCACCTGGACCTGGATTTTCAATGACCAGTTTGGGGTGTGGAACGACATGCTGCTGCGGCTGGGCATTATCGACAGCCCGGTGAACTGGCTGGGGGACCCGACTTTGGCACTGCTGGCGACCATCGCCGCCGATGTGTGGAAGACGACGCCCTTTGTCAGCATTTTGCTGCTGGCGGGGCTGCAGTCTATCCCTGACGACCTCTACGAGGCCCACGCCATCGACGGGGCCTCACCTTGGCAGAGCTTTCGCCGCATTACCCTGCCGCTGCTGCTGCCTCAGATTTTGATTGCCATGCTGTTTCGCTTTGCCCAGTCCTTTGGGATTTTTGACTTGGTGCAGGTGATGACGGGGGGTGGTCCGGCGGGGGCGACGGAGATGGTGTCGCTGTATATCTATTCCACGGTGATGCGCTATCTAGATTTTGGCTATGGCGCGGCGCTGGTGGTGGTGACGTTTTTGGTGCTAATTGCGGCGGTGGCGATCGCGGCTTTGGTGATCAATCGGCTGCGGCGCAATGTGGCGTGATTTTCGGGCGACCGGCCGGTCGCCCCTGCCTATCCACGGCATTTCTGGGCGGGCGATTGGGCGATCGCCTTTTGCCATATCCACATCGCATCCGCATCTTGTACGGGCGACCGGCCGGTCGCCCCTACCGTGGCAACCCCTATCCGTAACCCATAATTTCTATGGCCTCTTCTGCACCTTCCCGCTCTGATACCGGCACCGCAATCTCCCTGCGCACCGTGCTGCTGGCGATCGCCGTCTTGCTCCTGGTAGTCTTCAGCCTGGGGCCGATGCTCTGGCAGCTGCTCACCTCCATCAAGGTGAACGAAGATATCTCCGCGGTGCCCAACGTCTACATCCCCACCCGCTACACTCTGTCCCACTACCTAGAGCTATTCGCGCGGCGCCCCTTCTTCCGCTACATGCTCAACAGCACCTTTGTGGCGGTGGTGTCGACGGCGCTGTGCTTGGCCCTGGGGGCTCCGGCCGCCTATGTGCTGGCGCGGCTGCGATTGCCGGGGGAGCGAATCATTCTGGCAGCGGTGCTGATAGTGACCCTGTTCCCCTATATTCTGCTGTTCTTGGGGCTACTGGAGATTATTCGGGTGCTGGGGCTGGGGAACAATTACCTGGCGCTGATTATTCCCTACACCGCCATCAATTTACCCCTGACGATTTTAGTGATGCGCAGCTTTTTTCAGCAGTTGCCCAAGGACCTGGAAGACGCTGCCAAGGTGGACGGCTACAGCACGGTGCAGATGCTGCTGCAAATCGTCCTGCCCATGACCTTGCCCGCCCTGGTGACCACCGGCATTTTGACCTTCATCTTTTCCTGGAACGAGTTCATCTTCGCCCTCACCTTCATTACTAAGGAGACGATGAAGACGATTCCGGTGGCGGCTTCTCAGCTGGGGGGGGCGAGCGTGTTTGAAATTCCCTACGGGCCGCTGGCGGCGGCGACGGTGCTGGGGACGCTGCCCCTGGTGCTGCTGGTGCTGTTCTTCCAGCGCAAGATTATTCAAGGTTTGACTTCTGGGGCGGTGAAGGGGTGAGGTTACATCTCCTATGTTGTCCACCGCCGACATTCACCAAAACTCCAACTTCGAGGCCTTGATTAAGTCGATCGAGCAAACTCTGAAGTAGCCTGCGCTACCGGCAAATGCCCCGTCTTCACATAGATCAAGCACCCTGCTTCGCTAAACGGCGTATGCATACTCCCCGCCGGATTCCGCAACCAGGTCCCTTGAGGATACTCCCCCTGCTCATCCGCAAATACCCCCTCCAGCACAAAAATCTCCTCCCCGCCCCAGTGGCGATGGGGCTGAAACTGCGTGCCCGGTGCCCACTTCACCAGCGCTACCTGCTCAGCTCCATAGGCATGGAGCGGCAGCACCTGCAGCCCTGGCACTAGCCCCTGAGCCCAGCCGCCTCTGTTAGTATCTATCGTCACCTGCTGTTGGTCCTCAGCTTCCATTTGCCGCAGCTTCACCAAGATCGTGCAGCCGTCCTTGCTGTAGGGGGTATGCTCAGAGCCCACCGGGTTGCGGACGTAGGTCCCCGGCCCGTAGTCGCCATGCTCATCCGAGAACACCCCCGCTAGCACCAAAAATTCCTCTCCGCCGCTGTGGGTATGGGCCGAGAAGTTGCTGCCTGGGGCGTAGCGGACTATAGAGGTGGCGCGGGCTACTTCCTCTCCGTCTCGCTCAATCATGCGCCGCTGCACCCCGGCCATGGGGGAATCTCGCCAGGGTAGTTCGTTGGTGTTGATAACCACGCGCTGGGTCAAGTCGGCATTGAGTTTCATGTGGATCTCCTTAAAGTGCATCAATTAGCCGGTAAG
>JBCCAG010000302.1:0-5083 GCA_039814955.1 Cyanobacteria bacterium P01_A01_bin.135 | reverse complement strand
GGGTTATACGGTAATAGAAACTGGCGGCAGGGGCAGTCGCAACGTACGCTCATCAGGACAGCCCACTGTCTCTGATACCTACACGAACATAAAGTTTGAGGTCCTAACCCCAAATCGAGAAATGGCTGTAAAGATCTCAGATGAAGTTGCAGCGAGATATTTCGACGATTATTCAGGAATATCCTATCTCTGCGATGTGATGGAGGTTCTGCACGCGCATAAGTTTTAGCTTAAAACTTAGTCAATTGCTGCAAAAGCCGGGGTAATGCCCCGGCTTTTTTTGTAGGCGATCGCCTGACATTAAACCACTGCGGACCTGAAAGCCAAGTAACGTACAGTCGCGCACAAGGCCTTATGGCGCTGCTATGAGTAACTGAAGGCAATTGGCAGGCATAGTTCAAATGAAAAAGTTAAGCAAGCATTATTTAATATAAATAGAATTTATATGGAAGCAATATTGCTATTTGCCTTAATTATAGCTAACGTATTAGGTAACAGCTAAGCAATATTAAAGTGACCATGTTGACCTCGCTTCTCTTCAAATTTGCCTCAAGCCAAGGACTACAGAAAAACAAACCACATTCTCTAGATAGACTTGACCCATTGCGGCAGTGGCTGAACTCAATTGATGTCCAGAGTCCAGCCCAGGCGCATACAATATGCCGGCTAATTCCGGCGCAATGCCCCTTTGAGCGAGACATTCAGATTGGACGCTTTATTCGCTTCAGCGTGCCGCCCCTCTGTAAACTCAACCCGCTTTATGAAGAAGTGGTTAGCTTACGCTTTCGGGCGCTCTGCTATCTAGCGGAGGAATGCTCTGACGATGTCTGCCGCTACTGCTAATCCCTCAAGCTTTTAACCTATCTAAATAAAACCAATCCCCATATAGCGATGAGTAACCCATCTTCCCCCCTCCCTTGGTATCGCTGGCTTAACAGTGGCCATATGATTCGGCTGTTGGAAACGGTGCAGGATCTAATCGTTGTTTGTCTATGCATTGGGCTATTTAGCTTTATGGTTTTGCAGCTTAGAGAAATGGTCTTGTCTCTATTGCCGCCCTTAGAATTTCAACCCGTGACCTCTGATATTTTGTTTCTGCTAATTCTGGTTGAGCTGTTTCGGCTATTGATTATCTATCTGCAAGAGCACCGAGTTTCTATCGGTGTGGCTGTGGAAGTCTCAATCGTTTCAGTTTTGAGGGAAATCATTGTGCGGGGGGTTTTGGAAACGCCCTGGGTGCAAGTACTAGTGGCCTGCGTATTTCTGCTTGTTTTGGGAGCCTTGCTAATTATTCGAGTTTGGATACCGCCAACGTTTGAGGGCATTGATCCAGAGCAGATTATGTCTGAGCGGCATCGCTCCCGCGCTCGCGGACTTGAGAAAAATAGCTCCGCGCTATCAGCAGAAGATGTAGAGAATTTGTCGATTCTCAGGTCCTTTGGCGAGCAGGTTCTATCGGAGTAGCTGCTGTCAGTAATCTCGCCTCGCGTAATCCGGCGCTAAATTTTCGATATAATCGCTTTGCCCACAATGATGATCGATGATGCGCGAGTTTTCTGGGCGAGTGGCTGTTATTGCCACCATGCACCGCAAAGAGCAGGCGATCGCCCCCGTCCTGTCCCCCCTTGGCGTCACGGCACAGGTGCCATTAAGCTTTGATACCGATCGGTTTGGCACCTTTACCCGCGATGTGCCCCGGATAGCGGATCAGTTGGCTACCGCGCGCACCAAAGCTCAGGCGGCACTAGAGCTAACGGGAGAAACCTTGGCGATCGCCAGCGAGGGGAGTTTTGGCCCCCACCCACAGATGCCCATGCTGCCCTGCAACCGGGAGCTAGTGCTGCTGGTGGATCAGGAGTTAGGAATTGAGGTGGTGGGCCAGGCCTTGAGCACTGAGACGAACCACCGCGCCAAGCGAGTTCGCACGGTGACAGAGGCCCTCAGCTTCGCCCACACGGTGAACTTTCCGAGCCATGCTCTGGTGGTGATGCCCGCCGCCAAAGGGGCCACAACTGGCATTACCAAAGGCATTACCAGGGAGGCGGCATTGGAGGAGGCGATCGCCTTGGCCCTCACCCATTCCTCAACTGGCAGGGTCCATGTAGAAACGGACATGCGCGCAATGCACAACCCCAGCCGTATGGCCGTCATCGCTCAGGCCACTGACGACTTAATGACGACGCTCCAGCGCCGCTGCCCGGACTGCCATTGTCCGGGCTTTAGCGTGGCGCAGCGGCGACCGGGACTACCCTGTGAGCTGTGCCACAGCCCAACGCTGCTGACGCTGTCGCTGCGATACCAGTGCCAGCGCTGCTCTGCTACGCAGGAGCGCTACGTTGAGGAAAAGTACGCTGACCCGACGCACTGCCCTTTTTGTAATCCGTAGGATTTTGCGAGCGATAAGAGCGATTGCTGTTGATTGAGGAATATGGCAGAAGCAAACGTCGCTACTGCTTGAGAATCAATAACCGAAGCGATCGCCTCAACGTTAACCACTACGCGCTAAAGTACTTCGCCGTCGGATGATACGTCACAATCGCCGTCGTGGACTGCTCTGGATAAAGCTGCTCACTCTCATCCATCGTCATCCCAATCCGCTCCGTACCCAGCAGCTCCAGCAGCGTATACTGGTCCGCAATATTGGGGCAGGCCGGGTAACCAAAGCTGTAGCGCGAGCCCTGGTAGCGCTGCGCCAGCACATCCCGAATGCTCGCCGGATCCTGGTCTCCAAACCCCAGCTCCCGACGGATGCGGGCGTGGCTCCACTCCGCCAGCGCCTCCGCCATCTGCACGCTAAAGCCGTAGTAATAGAGGTAATCCGTATAGCGATCGCTCTCAAACAGGGACTTGGCGTACTCGGTGGCCACCTCCCCCACGGTGACCGCCTGCATGGGGAACACATCCACCACGCCGCTGTTGCGGGGAGCGAAGAAGTCGGCAATGCACAGCCGCCTCAGGGACTTCTGGCGCGGGAACTCAAAGGTCGCCACCGGCGCTAGGCCATCGGGCAGCTGCGCCGCCTTGTCCATCACTGCCGGGTCGTAGAGGTGGAGGCTGTTGCCGTCAGCCTGGCAGGGGAAGTAGCCGTATACCACCTGGGGAGCCAAAAGGCGATCGCGAAGCACCTGCTGCTTCAGCTCCTCCAGAATCGGGTAGGCCTTCTCCGCCAAAAAGGCATCGTACTCCTCTCGGGACTGGTCCTTAGGCTTGCGGAACTGCCACTGCCCGGCAATCAATGCCTGCAGGTCCAGGTACTCGAACACCTCTTCTAGCGAAATGTCTTCTGGACCCAGAACCTTGCTGCCCCAAAACGGCGGGGTTGGTCTGTGGATGTCGATGGCGACGGCTTCCGAGCGCTGGGTATCGACGGCGGTCTCTTTTACTACAGCGGCTTCTGGCGTGTCGGTCGGAGACATCTCCTCCACCGTGGCGATCACCTGACCATTCTGACCGTTTTTCGCCACACCGTTTTGGCCATTGCCGTTTTGATCCAGCTCATCCAAAAAGCCCCCCAGATCATCCCAGTTCTCGTCGGCCTTGGCCGCCATCAGCTTATCCATAAAGTGAAGGTCGCTAAAGGCGTCCTTGCCGTACACCACCTGTCCTTTATAAACCTCTTGGCAGTCGCCGTTGACGAACTTCGGCGTCAGGGCCGCACCACCCAAAATCACTGGCGCGGTGATGCCCCGCTCGTTGAAGGTCTCCAAATTCTCCTTCATAAACGCCGTGGACTTCACCAGCAGGCCGCTCATAGCAATGCAGTCAGCGCCGTGCTCCTGGTAGGCGTCGATGATGTTATCCACCGGCTGCTTGATGCCCAGGTTGATCACCCGGTAGCCGTTGTTAGACAAAATGATATCCACCAGGTTCTTGCCGATGTCATGCACATCCCCCTTAACCGTGGCGATTAGGAAAATGCCTTTATCAGTGCTGTCGGCGTCCTTATCCATGTGGGGCTCCAAAAACGCCACCGCCGCCTTCATGGTCTCCGCCGACTGCAGCACGAAGGGCAGCTGCATCTGCCCCGAGCCGAACAGCTCCCCTACCGTCTTCATGCCGTCCAGTAGGTAAACGTTGATGATGTCCAGCGGTGGGTACTGTTCCATGGCTATGTTCAGCACCTCTTCCAGGCCCTGGCGCTCCCCGTCGATGATGTGCTGACGCAGCCGCTCTTCCAGGGGCAGGTCGGCAACGGCGGAGCGATCGCGCTTGGTGGACACCCCCTCAAATAGCTGAGTGAGCTTAATCAGCGGGTCATAGGTGCACAGGTCGCCGTCGTACTGGCGCTGGTCGTAGATTAGGTCTCGGCACACCTGCTGATGATCAGGGTCGATCTTGGCCAGGGGCAGGATCTTGGCGGCGCTGACGATGGCCGCGTCCATGCCCTTATCCATGCACTCATTCAAGAACACCGAGTTGAGCACCATGCGGGCGGCGGGGTTGAGGCCAAAAGAGATGTTGGAGATGCCCAGAATACTGTGCACGCCGGGCAGCTGCTCGTGGATGCGGCGGATGGCCTCCACCGTCTCGCGCCCGTTGCCCCGGTCTTCCTCAATGCCGGTAGAGATGGGCAGCGCTAGGGGGTCGTAGAAAATTTCGTGGGCGGGGATGCCGTACTCTAGGATATCTCGGTAGGCCCGCTGGGCGATCGCAAACTTCTTATCGGCGGTGCGGGCCATACCGTCTTCATCGATCGTGCCCACCACCACGCCAGCGCCGTAGGTCTTGGCCAGCTCCAGTACCTTAAAAAAGCGCTCGTCCCCGTCCTCATAGTTGGTGGAGTTGAGCAGGCATTTGCCGCCAGCGGTCTTCAGCCCCGCCTCCATCTTTTGCCACTCAGTGGAGTCCAGCATCAGGGGCAGGGTAACGTTAGTCACTAGCCGCGACACCACTTCGTGCATATCTCTCACCCCATCGCGGCCCACGTAGTCCACGTTCACATCCAGCACATGGGCCCCTTCTTTCACCTGGGCCTTAGCCAAAGAGATGAGACCGTCCCAATCCTCGTTGTTGAGCATGGTGCGGCATTTTTTGGAACCGCTGGCGTTGAGGCGCTCGCCGATGATCAAGAAGGAATTGTCTT
>JBCCAG010000011.1:0-16923 GCA_039814955.1 Cyanobacteria bacterium P01_A01_bin.135 | reverse complement strand
GGCGATCGCAGCCCATCAGGCTCAGGCTGACAGCGCTCAAAAGCAGACCCGAAAATTTCACCGAATGCATCATCGCCGTCTCAGTATTGGGCAGCCGCATTAGCCTATGCCCAATTCTAGCGACCCAAACTCCAGTTGCGGCCACAAGAAGCGCCAGATTTCTGGCGCTGTTTCTCAAAGCCATTGACTTGAAGGAGCCAATTCGGTAGATCATGGGTTGGGCTCACTCCCCATGCTCCCATAGGCCCACGGCAGTAGATTTTATGATTAGAAAAAGTCAGAGGCGATCGCCAAAGCAGCGGCTGGCAGCGAGAATAATGTGGGCGGTGACCCTGGGCCTTGTTACTAGTTCTGGCCTGGCCGCCGCCCAAACGCCGGACCCTGACCCTGAGCCCCTATCTCAGCCCACAGAGGCTTTAGAGCCTGAAGCGATCGCCCCAGAGTCATCCCTAACCACCGACTGGCAGCCCCCGGAAGGCTGGGAGCCCGTGGCGGCTCGTCGGGAGGACTTTGGCCTCATTAAGGTGGTGTGGCTGCAGGGCACCCCCTATGAGATGGGTAAGCAGCACGGCGAGCTGCTCCACGATGAGATTGCCGCCATGGGGCAAGAGGTGATTGCGGCGCTGAACTTTTTTGGCCGAGCCCTGGGATTGGGGCGGCTGTCGCGGCGGCGCTCGTTTCCGGGGGTGTATGAGGAGTGCCAGGGCTTAGCGGAAGCGACCGCCGACATCGGCATGACGGTGGACGGCTGCATGGTGTTGGCCCTAGGAGATGTGTACCAGGAGTATTTCTCCTACCTGCTGCCCAATATCTTGTTCCACGATGGCTGTGCCCATTTCGTGGCCGCTGGCCCCGCTACCGCCGACGGCCGTATGTACCACGGCTGGACCTTGGATAACAACGGCGGGCCGTTAGAATACTGGTCCGAGAACCCCACGGTGCTGGTGCGCCAGCCCGACAGCGGCATTCCCCATGTGTTTATTACGGTGCCGGGGGCGGTGTGGCCCAATGCCGGGTTCAATGCAGAGGGAATCGTCGTTTCCAACAACACCTCCCACCCCCTGGACTACCGGGATTTGGACCTGTACGGCAAGAGCACGGTACAGCTAATGGCCCAGGTGGCCCAGTACGCCAGCAGCTACGATGAGGCCTACGCGATTATGGCGGCCCACGACCGCATGCGCTCGAATCTGGTAATTATTTCGGATGCGGAATCGGGTCAAGCCGGCATTTTTGAGCTGCTGGGTAACGACATGGGGGTGCGGGAGCTGGGCGATCGCGGCGTTTTGTACATGACCAACCACTTCCTGTCGCCAGATGTCGCCGACCGGGACGCCACCGAAGGGGAATCCTCGGTGAACCGCTTCGCCAGCTTTCAGCAAATGTTAGAGCCCTTGGGTAGCCGCACCCGCTACGGCACCATCGACCCAGAAGTGGCGGTGGGTATTCTGCGCGATCGCACCCACCCCTTCACCCTAGAAGAGAGCCCCCCAACGGTGAAAGACGACAACGCCAGCATCGGCGGCAATGGCTCCCACCGGCAGGTGGTGTTTGACCCCACGGGGCGGCGTTTTTGGATGACCAACAGCGCCGTGGAGCAACCCATACCCGAGAGCCCCTTTGTCTGCTTCTCCATGCAGGAACTCTTGGGCCTGCCCGGTGCTGAGGCCTGCCCTGCCCCCGCGATTGAGTGAGGTTTGCCATGCTGAAGAAAGCTGTCACTGCCTTCAAACCAATGCCGAGGCCATGGCCTACGGTGCGGCGCTGGGGTCGCTGGCTTGCCCCGCTGACCCTGGGGCTGGCCATGGCCGTAGGCGACGGCGCTGCAGCGCGCCCTAGAAAAACGGTGCTGCTGCAGCATAACGCCCAATCTACCCAGATACCCCTGGCCGACCTGCAGCAGCTGGCCCGCACCAGCCGCACCAGCGATGTCCTGCAGGCCTACTTAGCCACCATCCCCCTGACGGCCCCAGATCTAGCTGCCCTGCTCAACTTTGAAATCTACACCGGCAGCATTCCCCTCAGCAGCAGCAACGTGGACTTTGCCGCCGTGCAGATTGGCCGGGTGATTGGGGAACCGCTGCGGCGAGAGCGACAAGCGGATATGCGGAGTGCTCTGGTAGCGGCCTTTGAAGACGATCGGCAAGTTACGGTGCTGGAAATTTTGGAGGAGTACCCCGGCGACGAGGTGCGTATTGGCCTGGCGCAAATCGACGCGCTGTTTAGCGATTTGGCTCTGTTCCTCGACCGAATTGATCCGGTGCTGGCGGTGGTGCAGCAACTGCTGCCTGAATTGGTGTGCGACTGCGGCTTTGAAGGCGGCGCGACTGCAGCAACGCCAGCGGTCCTAAAGGTGGCCAAAGCGGGGTTACCTGAATGCGATCGCCCCCCGGCTCTAAAGCAAGCTGAAGATACGGTTGAGCCGGAGGTCCAACGCCACCGCCCTGCGCCCATCAGCGAGCGCATCGTCATTGACTTTGGCCCTCTGCGTCCCTCCTTTGCAGTGGCGGACCTAGAGAACTTTGTGGAGACGGGCGAGCTGCCCCGGGCCTGGCGCTTTTACTTTCGGGTGGCGGGCCTCAGCCCTGAGGAGTTCCGCCAAGCGCTGACCCAAGAGGTGACGGTAGACTTCCTGTTTTTAGACGGGCTGCTGAACAATATTTTGGGGGAGTACATTCTTTTTCAGGCGGGCAGCGTCATCCATACCCGCTCCGAGCGCAACAATATCCAGGCCTTGCGGGCGGCGCTGGTGCGCTCTGCCGCCGACGATAACCGCATCTCCCTGTTTGAGTTTTTGCGCAACTACCCCCAGCAATCGGTGATTTTGGAGGGGCTGAACCTGGCGCGGTTTGGCAGCAATTTGAGCCGCGATGGGGCAGTGCAGACGGCGACGGCGGGGCTGGAGGATATGCTGCTGGAGCTGCAGGGGAGTATTGCCGACCAGGTGTGCAACTGCGAGGACGAGGCGGCGGAGCCGGTGAGTGGCGATCGCCCCCCGCCCCCCTAGCGGCCTGGTCTATGATATTGACACCAGCTCACACCATCAGTGACTAATCTATGAAACTCCGCCAGTGGGCGATCGCCACGGATCTGCCCCAGGCATATGCAAACTACTTATTCCAGGCGCTATTCCCCGGCAACCTAGAGGTGGCCTACCAGCAAATTACCCAGGGACAGGATGACGCAGCTTCGATTCAGCGCTACTTTCAGGCTCAGGCCCCCGAGCTGAGGGCGCTGTAAGGCTCGCGCTGAGGGAGAGGGCTCAAGCTTGGTCAAGTCGCCGCTACGCCCCGATGACCGCAAAGGTCCCCCGGGTCAGCCGGCCTAGGTCTTGGGGAGAGAGCTCAATTTCGAGGCCCCGCCGTCCTGCGCTCACGTAGATGGTGTTAAATTCCTTCGCCGAGGCATCGATCACCGTCGTCAGCGCCTTCTTTTGTCCCAGCGGGCTTACCCCACCTAGCACGTACCCCGTCACCCGCTGCACCACTGCCTTATCGGCCATCGCCACCTTCTTTGCCCCGATGGCTTTCGCAAATTGCTTGAGGTTGAGCTGCTGCGAGACGGGCAGCACCGCTACCGCCAGGTCAGCGCCCTGGGAAACGACTAGGGTCTTGAAGACGCACTGAGGCGCTATCCCCAGCTTTTCCGCCGCTTCCTCCCCGTAGGAGTCTGCCGTGGGGTCGTGGTCATACTCGTGGATGCGAAACTCGACTTTTGCCCGTTCCGCTACTTTGACTGCTGGTGTCATAACTTCGCCACTGTCATTTGCAATAGTATCGCTGTGTTAATACTCGGGAAAGTCAAATAGCGAGGGCTGAAAATCCAGCTGAGGTAGGGCTCTCACATCCCGCAAAAAGATCGAGCTGCAGGACGGGAAAGTCGCCCCCGGTACTGATCCCCACAGCCGGATTTGCGCGAATCCGCAGCGGGTCAAATGCTGGTAGCCCTCCAGGTAATCGCTGCGGTTGGAGTTATCAAATAGAATAATCCCGTCAGCTTTGAGCTTGGGCACCGCTGCATGGGCGCAAAGACGGCGCGCCATACCGTCGATGACGATGCAGTCAAATAGCCCCGGCTGCTGGTTAATCGTGTCCACGTAGCCAAGGAAATCAGCATCGTTTAGCCCCCGCTGCGTTATGCGCGTCGCATCGTAGGGGAAATTGGTTCTGGGGCTGCGGTCAAAGTAGTCCCGGTAGGGGGCGATCGCTGTCTGGGCATCCCGAGAGCGACGATTGGCGGCAACGCAGGTGATCTGATGAGGGGAAGAAAGCCTCCCGGCCACCTTAGTCACCCAATTTTGGTCGTGGTCCACGGTAATCACCTGCTGCACCCGCTCGGCCCACCAGAGGGTCGAGTGACCCCCACCATACTCAAACACGCGCATCTCCGGGCGCACCCAAGTGGCGATGAATTCGATGGCGGGGTAGGTCCACCAGGGCAGGGGTTCCTCAGCCGCATCCACGGGCAGCCTGGCGCGGGCAGCGGTTAGCCAGCCCAGCGGCTGCAGAGTATGCTGCGCGAACATGCGCACCTCAGGATCTATAGGCGGGTGAGGTTCCATAGCTTTTTCAGCCAGCTCGGTTGAATGGGGTCATAGCCATAGCGGGCGCATTGGGCGTTGAGTAGGGCTAGGCTTGGGGGTGGCACAGTCCGCCAGTCGGCTCGAGTAAGCTGGGGCTTGTCGTAGCGTTTGCCCTGATAGGGCTTGTTGGCATTGATGGTCTTGGCGGGGAGGGCGTCAAACTGAGTCAAGTCAGCGGCTACATCCATCAGCGTGGTCTCCTTCAAGAAGGCCAGCAGCCCGGCTTCCCCATCTTCAATGCGCACCGTCAACTCCGCATCGCGGCTCGCCAACCTATTCCAGTAAACGTAGCTCAGCACGGCCTTCTCCAAGTCTGAGGCGCAGGCGTCTAAATCTACGTCAAAGTTGAGCTGGATGTGCTTTTGCCGAAATCCATAGGATGGCGGCGCATGTTGGCTATCGCGCATAATGCTGGGAATCGCCACCCTGGGGTCGCGCACATGGTGAATGCGGTACCGGAAGTATTTGTGCTTTGTCGATGCCGAGTGCTTCCCTTGCCCATAGGGTAGCTGGTCGTCCTCGACCGCAAACATCCAGGAAGAGATCCCGGCTTGCCCCATTTTCTCATGGCCCACATCTAAGCCGAAGGCCTTCAGCAGCGCGCTCATGTACCCTGAACCGCAGCGGGGATGGCCAATCACCAGGAGCGCTCGGTAGAGGATATGGGCATGGTGGCCGTCAAAAGAGTGCTGTGCCTGTTGAATAGCGGTTGTGGCCTGGGGCTGGTGCTCCTGCAGATAGTCAATACGGATCTGCTTGGGGTGAATCAGCGAAGCGAATTCCCCGACGCTCCAAGAAAGCTCATAGGCCAGAGGTGGCATTAGGGTGTAGGTTTTCGTCTTTGCCGCAATAATCTTGTGCTGGTAGACATCCACCGTGGTGGTGATCTTATCAAACTCCTGCAGCAGCAGCTCAGCCATGGCCCGGGTCAAGGCGTGGCAGGGGTTGGAGTAGCGCACCACATCCGCTTGAAATCCGGGCGAGTCGACAGGCTGATGCTCTTTGCACAGGGCCCAGCCAAACCGCAGCAGCCCTGGAACGTCGGCCACAAAATCTATAGCGTTGAGCTGGTCACCCTCGACCAGCTGGCGCGCCGTCTGATTAGCGTAGGGGGCAAACTTGACGTCGTCCTCCACTACTAACGCTCGCCCTACGCCGGAGGCCACAATCTCCCGCCAGAGGCGTAAGTAGGTAATGAAGGTGGCAACCTGGGGCGGAATCAGGACGTTGTTGCAGTTGTCGTCACCACAGGTGTACTGCCCGCAGCGAAAGCAGGGCGGGTACTGCTGCACCAACCCTGCTTCGTAATACTGCGCCACCAGGGGGTCGGTCTTGTCGGTGGCGTCCCAGAACTGGTAGTCATCAACTCCGAGCTCGCTGAAATAGCCCTGAATGTACTGGCGGCGATCGCGGCTACGGGACAGGCTAACGCAGTAGACCCGGTCGAACTGCTGACATAGGGCTGCAATATCAGAGCGCTGGTTTACGGATTCACCCATCGGGGTCTACCCTGACACAATTAGAGCTTAGCTCCATGCCCCAGTGTAGTTTAGATTCACGCTTCGCCTACATCGAGGCGGCACAGGGGAGGGCGCTGATCGCCGTTGCTTGAATCAGCCACTTTTTGAGCGTCGCCTGCAGATGATCGAGCTGAATTGGCTTACTGATGTAGTCATCCATACCGGCGGCGAGGCACTTATCGCGATCGCCGAACATTGCTCGGGCCGTGAGCCCAATAACGGGTAGATAGGCATTGGGCACTGCCATCTGTCGGAGTCGCCGGGTCGTTTCGTAGCCATCTAGCCCCGGCAACTTACAGTCCATCAACACGATATCGTAGGCCTGTCTTTGAACCTGAGCCAGGGCCTCCTTACCGTCGCCGACAACGGTAGCCCCGTAGCCAAATTTTCGCAGCACGACCATCATCAGATCCTGGTTGGCCGGAATATCTTCAACGACTAAGACGGTGGGCCGATTGGCTTGCGCGGCAGGAGTATTCATTGATCGTTGCTTTAATACATTAAGCAATGTAAAAGACGTGTACCCTGCAATCTTTGAAATCTATACCTTTAGATGCCCTTAGATTACATTGGTGATATGTTAAGCACCACTTCTGTTTACACCATTAAACTATCTAGCTCAGCATAATCTGGTAGAGCTGTCTCAATCGCCTTTCCGTTGCGTACCACCAGGCGATCGCTCTGGGGGCGGGGCAGCAGCTCACTAAAGGTTCGGGCCCTAAAGACAATGAAGTCAGCGGGAGCGCCCACCTTCAAGCGGCCATGCTCAGGTAAGCCCATGAGGTCAGCGGGGGTGGTGGTAATAGCAAGGGGCCAGTCGCTGTAGGGGTTGTCTAGGTGGGCGATGCGCACCGACCAGTTGAACACCTCCAGCGCGTCGTGGTCCCCAAACCCGTGAAAGGGATCGCGGCAGTTGTCGCTGGCGATCGCTACAGGCACCCCCGCCTGCTTCAGCTCGTGGAGCAGGGTGACGCCGCGCCAGCGGGGGGTGAGGCCTGTCTGTAGATTTTCAGTTGCGGGGGTGGCGGTCTGCCGAAAGTTACGGGAGGCCTGCTGCTGGCGGTCCTGCAGGTAGAGGTTGCACAGGGGCAGGCTGACGACGCCGATGCGGGCGGCCTTGATGGCGTTGATGGTTTGGGTGACTTCTTTAGGGGACTGCACCGCTAAGCTGCAGCAGTGCCCGCAGGTCACCTGCCCAGCAAACTGATGGCGCTGGGCGGCCTCGCCAATTTGCCGCAGGGACCGGTGGGTTGGGTCGCCGCTTTCGTCGGTGTGAAAATCCAGGTCGAGCTGCCGCTCCCTGGCCATAGCAAATACCCGGTCCAACTGCTGGTCTAAGTCTGGATTCGGGAAGGACACTCCCCCCAATATGCCCCCCGGCGTCTCGGCCATCTGGTCCGCTAGCGCTTCACCCTCGGGTCCTAAAAAGTACTCGAGCGGCACTAGACAAACGGCCTGAAGCTTTAGACGCCCTGACCATTCTTCAGCCAGCTGCCTAAACACCGACAGGCTAATTTCAGCCTGGCCATCCTGCGAGTCCAGATGGGTACGAATGGCGTGGGTGCCGTGGGCATAGCTGCATTTGAGGCCAAAGCTCATGCGGTGGTGTAGATCCTCCGCATCCCAATGCCGCTTAGCGTCTGACGCCACTGCGCCCAGCGCCCCGTCAAAGGTGCGGTCTGGGTTGGGACAGCGCTGCCAGATATGCCCCTTATCTAGGTGAGTGTGCATGTCGACAAAGCAGGGCCACACCAGCTTGCAGCTCAAATCAACCGAGGGCAGGCCCAGCGGACTTTGCCCGGCGGGAAGAATTTGAGTAATGGTTCCAGCGGCTACCACGATGTCCACTAGGGCTAATGCATCCCCCAACAGGGTTGCTCGGGGATCGGTTGTGGTTGGGGCAACGGCGGCATCTAAGAAGGCAGTTGGAACGTGAGCAGATCGGAGGCAGTAATGCTCAGCGTCGGGAATCATAGGGGGCTGTACTAAACTAGGGCAACTGTGATCAGCATAGCCCAAACCCGTGATCCACGTCACACCTAGGTTTGAGTTTGGCCGGCGATAAGTTATGGAAGCATGACCTTTAGGGTCCAACGTCTAAGCTGCTCTCATGCCAATGTCGTAAGCAGACATGGGACAGCCATGATAAGAGCCCGAAAATACTGACCCCCAGTAGAGCGATCAGCAGCAGGGCGGCAAACATGCGGGGAATCTGCAGATTATAGCTCGACAGCAAGATCTGATAGGCGAGCCCCGAGCGAGCACCCCCCGTCCCCGCCACAAATTCAGCCACCACTGCGCCGATCAGGGCCAGTCCCCCGCTGATGCGCAAGCCGCCTAAAAAGTAGGGCAGCGCGTGGGGCAACCGCAGGTGGACCAGGGTTTGCCAGGGGGAGGCGCGGTAGAGGGTAAACAAGTCGGTCAGGTTACGGTCGGTACTTTTTAGCCCCAGGGTGGTGTTAGAGATGATGGGAAATAGAGCCACAATCCAAGCGCAGACCACCAGAGCGGCGAAGGTGCTGTTTTTTAACCAAATGATGATTAAAGGGGCGATCGCCACAATCGGCGTCGTTTGCAGAATCACCGCGTAGGGGAAAAAGCTGCGCTCGATCCAGCGGCTTTGGGCAAACAGGATAGCAATCGCCAAGCCTGACACCACGGCTGCCCCAAACGCTACCAGGGTAATCTGCAGGGTGATCAGCAAGGATGGCAGTAGGGTATCCCACTCTTCCAATAGGGTTCTCATCACCAGTAGCGGGCCAGGCAGGATGTAGGGCGGGGTGCCGGTGAGCCGGACCCCCGCTTCCCAAAGGGCGATCGCCGCTAGACCGATGGCAAGGGGTGCCAGAAGCTGGCCGCGCTCACCCCTAGAACGAGCGCGCCTAGCTCGCCGACGAGCCGCCGCGCCCTTGGGTGACCTTCCCCCAGGCTGCTCAAGTTTATGTGCCATGTAACCAACAAAAAGGCGCGGCGTTTTTCCCATTGTAGAAACGCCGCGCCTTTTTGGGTTTATAAAATCGAAAAGGCTATAGGGAAGCCCTACCGAGCCCTAGAGCACCCCAACGTTGGTAAGCCCAAGAATCACCCCTGCACCAACAACATGTCCGAGACTCGTCACCGCAAGCAGCGCTGGCAGACCCAGGCCAAGAAATACACCGGATAGAGGGCCGGCTTCGGGTTCGACGATGACGGAGCGGCCTATGAGAAATATCAGTACGTTGCAAACAATCATCACGGCGGCAACGCTCAGGTCCCAGGGATGGGTGGGAGGCACAACGTCGGCAAGAAGTAAAAGATTCATCATGGCCTAGTTTTCTATAGGGTGGTGGACCGCATCAGCTGCCCAGATTAATTTTTAATTTTTCCTCATGGGCTGGGCGAAACGCTTTGGTTGTTGTAACAATTAACAATTTTTGTCAAGTTCACGGTTATCGACGCCCCATCCCGAAAAAAGAACGGAGGCCCCCCACCAACGTTTAGTCGAGGTACACCGACAATCATGCCGCTGATCCACTGGTCCTACCTGCTGTTGCTGCCGGGCTTTGCGCTGATTATCTGGTCCCACTGCCAGATTCGGCGCACTTACCATACCTACGCTGAAGTTGCCTCTTCCCTAAAGCTAACCGGCGCCGATGTGGCCCGCATCCTGCTGCATCAGCTCGGCCTGCGCGAGGTCAGGGTGGAGATGGTAATGGGGGAGCTGAGCGATCACTACGACCCGGTGGTCAAAGCCGTGCGGCTCTCTTGCCTTACCTACAATACAGCCTCGCTGTCCGCCACGGCGATCGCTGCCCACGAGTGCGGTCACGCCTTGCAAGACCAGCAGTGCTACCGTCTCCTGCAGTGGCGAACCGCCCTGCTGCCCGCCGTCAATATCGGGTCACAGCTAGGCCCTCTATTGATCCTGCTAGGAATCCTGCTTAGCGCTCTGGGCAGCGTAGGGGGCGGGCTCATGCAGGTGGGCATTGGTCTCTTTAGCCTCACCCTGGTATTTCACCTCGTTACCCTCCCCGTTGAGTTCGACGCCTCTCGGCGCGCCCTCAGACTGCTAAAACGCCTGCAGCTCACCCCCCGCGAGCGCCGCGCCGTTGCCAAGGTGCTGTGGGCAGCGGCTTGGACCTATGTGGCAACGACGGTATATGCTGGACTGCAGCTCGTGCAGCTTTTAGTAATATCGAGAGAGCAGTGAGGCTAAACCGTGAGTCAGAGCATGAGCCAAACCGTAGGCCAAACCCCTGGTCAACCAACTGGTCAAAGCGAGGGCCAAACTAAAATTCCCGTTGTTGTCAACGGGGCCACCGGGAAGATGGGCCGCGAGGCGGTGAAGGCGATCGCCCAGGCAGAGGATATGGAGCTGGTGGGAGCCATCAGCCGCCGCCCAGAGCTGCAGGGGGAGGATGTGGGAGAGATGGCGGGCTGCGGGCCCCTAGAGGTGCCCCTACTGGCGGATATGGAAGCGACCTTGGCAGCGGCCACCCAACAGCAGGTCCAGGGGGTGATGGTGGACTTCACCCACCCCGAGGCGGTGTACGACAACGTGCGGTCGGCGATCGCCTACGGGGTACGGCCCGTGGTGGGGACTACGGGGCTGTCGTCTGAGCAGCTCGACGAGCTGGCCCAGTTTGCCGACAAGGCCAGTACGGGTTGCCTAGTCATCCCTAACTTTTCCATTGGCGTGGTGCTGATGCAGCAGGCGGCGGTGCGCGCCTCCCAGTATTTTGACCATGTAGAAATTATTGAGCTGCACCACAACCAGAAGGCCGACGCCCCCAGCGGTACCGCCGTCAAAACCGCCCAGATGTTGGCGGAGCTGGGCAAAACCTACAACCCGCCCCAGGTTGAGGAAACCGAAAAGCTTGCCGGGGCTAGGGGCAGCGTCGCAGCGGAGAATATCCGTATCCACAGCGTCCGTCTACCAGGATTGTTGGCCCATCAAGAAATTTTGTTTGGCGCGCCGGGGCAGCTCTATAGCCTGCGCCACGACACCAGCGATCGCGCCTGCTACATGCCCGGGGTGCTGCTGGCGATCCGGAAGGTGACGCAGTTAAAGTCGCTGGTCTACGGGCTGGAGAAGATTCTATAGGCCCTACAGCCTTATAGTGAATAGTGATTAGGTACGCTATTGGCGCTGTGCCCTAGCCTTGTAGCTCTGTACTTTGGCGCGATGATTTGGCCCAATACTTCAGTACTGTGTTCTAGCATTATGTCCGCCGTACGCACATTCCTCCAGCGGTAGGGTTAAAATCATGCCCTTGAGATGAGCCAGATTTAAAGGCGGTTGATGTACGGTAAAAGCGTTCTCGCTTGATGGGCGACTGCTATGCTCACTTCGACCAACTTCACTGGGCTGATCAACCCGCGATTCTTTAAGAACCTCTTGCCGGTTCCCGCCAGCAGGCGGGTGCAAACTGGCGCGCTGGCACCCCCCTTTCAATGCCCTGCGGTGTCGGGGGAGATGGTGCGGCTGCGAGAGTTTGTGGGCCCTGGCTCGCGGCAGCAGCCAGTATTGCTGGTCTTCACGCGCATCTTTACCGAGCACCAGTACTGCCCGCTGTGCTACCCCCATATTGTCGCCCTTAGAGATGCCTACGCTGAACTGACGGCTCGCGGCGTGGCCCTGCTCATGGTGACGAGCACGGACGCTGAGCAGAGCGCCGTTGTGGCCAGCGACCTGAAGCTGCCCATGCCGCTGTTGATGGACCCTAGCTGCCATGGGTTTCGCGCCTATGGGACGGGGCAGGCGTTGGGGGCTCCCCTGCCAGCCCAGTTTCTGATTGACGGGGAAGGCTATGTTCGCTTTCACCACTTCTTTTCTTTTCTAGAGCCCAATGCCAGCCTAGAGAGAATTCACCAGGCTATTGATAGCCTATTTGCCCATAGTTCACCAGACGCGGGGGCCAGCTTAGGGGGCCAGTCAGAGCCGATGGGACTAGCTTGAACGGAGAGGGAGGGATTCGAACCCTCGGATAGGACTTACGTACCTATCAACAGATTAGCAATCTGCCGCTTTCGACCACTCAGCCACCTCTCCAGGTGCTGGACAACAATCATAGCAACAATGCCCGCGATCACGCCAGCGTCATAAGACTTTCTTCAGACGATGTTAGGGGCGACATCTAGCGCTAGCCCACTCTTAGGATAGGCAAGGGCGATCGCCCTTGTGGTCAATACTTAGATTAGCCGCTCAGATTTGCTACGCTTTTGTGCAAGTTTAGTTAATTTAGCAACTTTTTAAGGAAACAATCATGCCTTCTGACGTTCCTCGGATCGCGCTTATTTCTGTTCATGGAGACCCCGCTATCGACATTGGTAAAGAAGAGGCAGGGGGCCAGAACGTCTATGTTCGCCAGGTGGGTGAGGCCCTGGGCGAACTGGGCTGGCAGGTAGATATGTTTACCCGCCAAAGCAGCCAGCAGCCAGCCGTAGTGGAGCATACTGACAACTGCCGCACCATTCGGCTGACGGCGGGGCCTGAGGATTTTGTCCCCCGCGATGATATCTTTAGCTACCTGCCTGAGTTCGTGGAGGCGCTGCTGGCCTACCAGTCCGAAAACGGCTTCGCCTATCAGATTGTTCACACCAACTACTGGCTCTCATCTTGGGTAGGAATGGCCCTCAAGCAGCGGACTGGGGTGCCGCTGCTACACACCTATCACTCCCTAGGGGCGGTCAAGTACCAGGCCGTTGAAGAGATTCCCCCCATCGCCAACACCCGCCTGGAAACGGAAAAGCGGATTTTGGAGACAGCGGAGCGCACGGTGGCCACCAGCCCCCAGGAAGAAGCGCACATGCGATCGCTGGTGTCCCAGCAGGGGAACGTCGTGGTGATTCCCTGCGGTACCGATATTGAGCGGTTTGGACGGCTAGACCGCACGTTGGCGCGGCAAAAGCTGGGCATTGCGCCAGAGCGCAAGCTGGTGTTCTACATTGGTCGCTTTGACCGCCGCAAAGGCATTGAAACCCTGGTGCGGGCTGTCGGCCAGTCGGCATTGCGGAATGACCCGGCACTACAGCTTGTGATTGGCGGCGGCAGCCGTCCAGGCCGCAGTGATGGCATCGAGCGCGATCGCATTGAGGGCATCGTAGCAGAGCTAGGCCTGACCGACTGCACCATCTTCCCAGGGCGCGTTTCCGACGACGATCTGCCACTGTACTACACCGCCGCCGATGTGTGCGTCGTGCCTAGCCACTATGAGCCTTTTGGGCTGGTGGCGATTGAAGCCATGGCTTCGGGTACGCCCGTGGTGGCAAGCCAAGTCGGCGGTCTGCAGTATACGGTCAACCATGGGGAAACCGGCTTGCTGGCGCCGCCCAAAGATGATGCCGCCTTTGCTACCGCCATCGACCGCATTCTCAAAGATCCCGAGTGGCGCGACCAGCTCGGCAGGGCGGCTCGCCAGCGGGTGGAAGCGCACTTTAGCTGGGCCGGGGTGGCGCGGCAGCTCGACCAGCTTTATCGGAAAGTGATGGGGGAGTGATACATCTGTTGCGGTTCTCTAACCTGTGCTAGGATAGCTGTTAAAAAATAGCACCTCCGCTATACAGGCGTCGTAACTCAATGGGCAAAGTGTTAGTGCTCAATGCCTCCTATGAGCCGCTAAATATTACTAGCTGGCGCAGGGCCATTGTGCTTCTCATCAAGGAAAAAGCAGAGCAGGTTGAGCACGTAGATCGGCAGATCTATCCAAACTTCCCCCTGCCTACGGTGATTCGGCTACGTCACTACGTGCGCGTTCCCTACAAGGAGATTCCACTGACCCGGAGAAATATACTCCACCGCGACGCCCACTCTTGTCAATACTGTGGATACTCTGGTGATGACCTCACCCTCGACCATGTGGTACCGCGATCGCGAGGCGGCGGCGACTCTTGGGAAAATATTGTCACCGCCTGCGTACGCTGCAACGTCAAAAAGGGTAACCGCACCCCGCGGGAAGCAAACATGCTAACCCGGCAGACCCCCCGCAAGCCCCATAGCAGTCTGTACTTCGAGCTGACCAAGCACGTCAAAAGCGGTTCCCACGCGGAATGGCAGAAATACGTGATTGGCCTTTGATCGGCAGGGTAGGTTCGCCGGGCTTAGATCTAGAAGCAGATTGCCAGAAGAAGATTAGCCGCGCGACGATGGGGCAGCGGCCCGCTGCAGGGTATCGCTCTTAGATGGGATGCGATCGCCGCGGAATGTGCGGCACACTAGAGGTTACCCATAGATTATTTATTCAATGGCGACAAGTGGCTCTTTGTCCCCATCGGTACTTGTCACGCCACGCTGTGAGCCGTACCGCTTCGGACGCCGGCTCCTTGTTTGTCCTGCCAAGAGCTATCTGCATCATGACGGATTCAGCCCTCTCGGGTTCCCAGCCCCCTTCACAAATAGCCGAGCCAGCGATGCCCTCAAACGGCTCCGCTGCCAGAGCATCGACGGCCCCCCGCAATAGTGGCGGTCAATCCTCGAAAGTTGCCGAGCTAGCCCAGGTGCTAGAAAAGCACCGAGAGGAGCGGCATCTGGTGGTGATTCAGGACTTCCCAGATCCAGATGCCCTGTCCTCCGCCTGGGCCTACACGCTGATTGCGCGCACCTACGGTATCCGCTGCGACATCGTGTATGCGGGTACCCTCAGCCACCAAGAGAACATCGCCCTGGTGAAGCTCACCGGCGTCACCGTCAAACGGCTAACCATGCAGACCGCAAAGCAGAAAGACCTGTCGGTGTACCAGGGCTGTGTCTTTGTGGATAACCAGGGCACCACCAGTCAGCTCTGGCCGCTGCTGCAGGAGGCTAACATCCCGGTTATCGCCCTCATTGACCACCACGCTAGCCAGGGCGATCTCACCGCAGAATATATCGATCTGCGGCCCCACATTCGCGCCACCGCCACCATTCTCACCCAGTACCTGCAGGGGGGGCTGCTGCAGCTCGACAACAGTAGCACCGAGCATGTTAAGTGCGCGACGGCGCTGATGCATGGGCTGCGCTCAGACACGAACCAGCTGCGCCAGGCCCAGGAAGACGAGTTTGCGGCGGCGGGCTACCTGAGCCGCATCTATGACCCGCAGTTGCTCAACGCCATTCTGCAGGCGTCGCGATCGCGGCGGGTGATGGATGTGATCGAGCGATCGCTGCGCAACCGACTGCTGCAGAACAGCTTTTCCATTGCGGGGGTGGGATACCTGCGCTACGACGACCGGGACGCGATTCCCCAAGCGGCAGACTTCTTGGTGACCGAGGAAAACATCCACACGGCGGTGGTGTACGGCATTGTCCATGACGAGGACGAGGAGCGGGAGCTGGTGATTGGCTCCCTGCGCACCAACAAGCTCACCCTGGACCCGGACGAGTTCATTAAAGAGGCGTTCGGCCAAGATACCCAGGGCCGCTTCTTCGGCGGCGGTAGGGCAATGGCCGGTGGGTTCGAGGTTCCTATTGGGTTTCTCGCTGGGTTCAACGAAAACAGCAGCTACACCAAAATCAAATGGGACGTATTCGATGCCCAGGTGAAGCAGAAGCTGCTGCGGCTAGTGGACCCAGATGATAGCGTCATTCAGTCTAGCTAGTTGCGCCAGGTAATGCGCTCAGCCCCAGGGGGCAGACCAGCACTTCTACCTAAGGGACCGATCGCGGTACTATAACAACTGTCCAGCAACTGGCCCTAATGGCGATCGACTTTTATGGCGGCATCTTCCTCAACCCGGGGGGCATGGCCCTCTTGGCAGGGGCTTTTTACCCTGGCCATGTTTGCCTTCATGTATGTCCCCATCCTGGTGCTGGCGGTCTATAGCGTCAACGCCTCCCGCTATGGGGCGGTGTGGGAGGGCTTTAGCCTGGTGTGGTACCGGCGCATGATTAGCGACCAGCGGCTAATCTCCGCCCTGCAGGACAGCTTGCTGGTAGCCATCGTTGCGGTGCTGATTTCAGCGGTGATTGGCACCATGATGGCGGTGGGGCTGGCCCGCTACCAGTTCTTCGGTAAGGGTCTCTATCGAGGTGTCTCTTACCTGCCGCTGATTGTGCCCGACATCACCATTGCGGTCTCCACGCTGATTTTTTTGGCGACGATGGCGGTTCCCCTCAGTATTTGGACGATTATTGCGGCCCATACGGTGTTTTGCCTTGCTTACATCGCCGTCGTCGTCTCCACCCGGTTTTCCAACATCGACCCCAACTTGCAGGAAGCAGCGCTGGACTTGGGGGCAACGCCGGTTCAGGCTTTTCTGAAGGTGCTGCTGCCGGAACTAATGCCTGCTATCGTCTCGGGCTGTCTGCTGGCGTTTATCCTCAGCTTGGACGATCTGCTGATCTCTAGCTTTACCGCAGGGGGCGGGGCCAACCCGCTACCCATCGAGATCTTCAGCCGCATCCGCACCGGCGTCAAGCCGGACATCAATGCCCTGAGCGTGGTGCTTATCCTCAGTTCAGGGGCCCTGGCCTTTGTGGCTGAGTACCTGCGCTATCGGGGGCAAAAGCGGCTCAGCCCGTGAGGGCTGATGGCGCCCATGGTCTTTTCAACTCATTGTCTTCTCAGCTTGGGTTCAGCCTCATCCCCGACAATGGCTCCCAGCACTACCTGTGGCTTACTGAATCTATGCTTCGCGTCCTGCAGCACAAGCTATTTTGGCTGACGGCTCTTGTGAGCGCAGCGATCGCCGTCTACTGCAGCCCGCTGCTCCGCAGCCAGACCCACCTGACCCATCACTTCCACGCCGAGTGGGGGGTGATGCTATTTATTAGCGCCCATGTGGTAGCCACCGTTGTGGGGCTGCCGGGGACGCTGCTGGTGATTATCGGCGGCGGCGTTTTTGGCCTGTGGTGGGGCACGGTGT
>JBCCAG010000769.1:0-2292 GCA_039814955.1 Cyanobacteria bacterium P01_A01_bin.135 | reverse complement strand
GGCAGATTTTTCGAACCCGACGGGCAATAGCCGCTTCAACTGGTTTGTGGTGGCTCCTGGGAAGGGCGTGACTTCGACATTTTTGGGGGGCAGGGTAACGACGTTGAGCGGGACGTCGATGGCGGTGCCCCATGTGGCGGGGGCGGTGGCGCTATTGCGCAGCGCTAGGCCGGGGCTGAGGCCGGGGCAGGTGGCGCAGACTTTGATTCGAACGGCTACTTTTTTGGGGTAGTAGCGGGTAGTTTCGCTTAATATTTGGGTCAAGCCCTGAGGGCAAGCTAACCATTTTCCCAGACGCTGTCAGCGGCAAAAGGACGGCAAATCTATCTATAGCTGGTAAAACTTGTCAACCGCCGTAACTTCACAACGCTTTCCACGGAGCTGACTCTCTGTCGGGTGAGAGGCACTCCGTCCCCCAGCAGCGGGGGCTGGGGTCTTAACCCCTGAACCAAAAGCCCGACTACCGCCCTACAACCCCCGCCTCCACCGCCGGAAACCGCAGCAAATAGAAGGGCGGCACCGAAGCATCCTCTCCTCCATTCAAAGCCGGCGATCGCTGCAGCTGGTTCACTGTCACATAGATATAGTTGTCTGGCCCAAACCCAAACCCATCGGTCCAGCTCAGCTGCGGGTCTTGGTACAGCATCCGGTATGTCCCATCAGGCTGCACGATGCCAATGGCACTATTGGTGATATCCGTGACGTAGATATTGCCCCCCGCGTCGATGGTGATGCCATCGCTAATGGCCTTATCCCCAAATCGCTCAACCCGCCCCGCCAAGGCGACTGAATCCAGCTCCGTATCCATCAGGTCAGCGGCCCGCACCCGGTAGAGCGATCGCCCTGTCATTGGCCCGTAGTAGACCCACTGATTATCAGGGTCGATCGTAATCGGGTTAACCCCGATGCGGGCGGGCTCCTCCCCCATGCGCACCACCTCGCCGTCGATTACCATATCTATCTCTTCTGGTCGCATCGAAGCATGGCCCTCCAACACCCGACGAGCATAGCCGGTGGTCAAATCCACCACCACCAGCGCCCCGTTATCCCCACCAGCAGTGTCGGCGATATAAGCAGCGTTGCGAAAGTCGTCGATGGCAAAGTCATTCAAAAACGCATTCTCAGGAATCAGGGATGGCGGTAGATAGATCACCTGGTGCAATTGGTCACGGCCGGTATCCCAGCCCACCAAGCGCCCCGTGCCGCTGTCGCCGGGGTTGTCCAACATCCACACCACCCCCTGGCGATCGCTGCGCACCCCCAGCACATTGTTGAGCCCTATGCCACTGGCATCTGGGGCCGAGGACCAAGCCTCGTTAGGGAACGGCACTACCTGCCCATCCGCCAGCACTTCGACCATTTTGTAATCGGTGCCGTAGAACTGGTGTTGGCTCATAATTAGCCGTCCGTCTGGCGTCACGGCGATGTTACCCGGTGGATGCTCGCGGGGCAGGGCGCTGACGGTTTCCAAAGTGGATGTATCCCGTAGGGGCGCATGACCGTCGGCTCGGGCCAGCCCCACTAAGGTAGGTAATGTGGCAGTCAGTAGAATGCTAGTGGCCGCAATCGCAGAAAATCGTTTCAGCATTTGTTACACTCCTGAGACGGTATACCTGGCTGAGTCTCGCTTTCAGCCGACTGTAGCATTACCTCCAGCTCATTCCAACTCCCAATATTTACGTTATGCCTACCGCCATTCCCATCCATCTCGTTACCCCAGCCCAAGTTCAGCAGCAGTATGGCAAGCACCCTTGGCTGCAAGCGGCTCAATTTAAAGGGGAGAGCGGTAATCATTGTCTACTCCCCAGCACGGATGGGGCCCTAGAAGCAGTGCTGGTGGGCCGCCCCGACAGCTTTGACCCTTGGCTTTTGGGAGGCCTGGCCCAGAGCCTGCCGCCCCAGACCTACCGCCTCGCCAGCGAGCTCACCTCAGAAGAAGCCACCCTGCTTGGCCTCGGCTGGCACCTGGGGCAGTACCGCTTCGATCGCTACAAGCAGTCTTCCTCACCCAAAACCGCGAAGCTAGAGCTGCCGCAGGGGGACCAGGACTTCGTCAAAGCCGCCGCCAAGGCGATCGCCCTGGCCCGTGACTTGATTAACACCCCTGCCGGAGACATGGGGCCTGAGCAGCTAGAAGCGCGGGTGAAAGCGGTGGCCGATGAGGGTGGCGCCAAGTTGACGGTGATCCGTGGGGATGAGCTACTGGCTCAAAATTACCCCCTGATCCACGGGGTAGGGCGGGCCAGCGAGCAGGCCCCGCGACTGCTAGATTTGCGCTGGGGAGATCCTAGC
>JBCCAG010000257.1:0-5470 GCA_039814955.1 Cyanobacteria bacterium P01_A01_bin.135 | reverse complement strand
TATTGATAGTGTCTAGAAATTATGATTTTGCAAATCTAAGCTTCTATTGGCAGAGAATTTTCAGCACTTGATCATCTACGGGCACTACCCTTCATATCTACGTAGATGAGCGTAGAGATCAGGCTGAATCATATCGCTAGATCGACGACAAGGCCTTGCTAAGTGCGTAGCCATAATTAAATGAAAGGGGAGCGCTACCCGCCGGGTAGCGCTCCCCCTGACAGCTACGTTTACTTACGGTGCTCTACTTGGCACAAATCCTATAATCTGCGGTGACCTCACCCTCGTGTAAACGATTTGGCTGCGCTCCAATGCTGGCCAAGTGACGCCCTTACCCCCAGTTTCTAGGGGTTTGATATACAATCATTGCAACCCGCTGGCTACGGGCAGATGATTTATGCAACTCCTCCACGGCACCTGGATACCCGAAGCAACCGCAGACTTTGTACAAACCGGCGCCTTTTACCTCTGGGTAGAAACCGACGCCAAAAGCCGCCGCGCCAAAACCTACCACCCCAGCCACCTGCGCGCCGCCGATTTAATCGCGCTTTTGGTCAACGAGCTGGGGCTGAAGCCGCCCTCAGGGCAAACCCCTGCAGCCACCTGCGCGCCCCGCTGCTTTCTGCTGCCTACCACGGACAATGCCCCGCTGCCCTCCCTGGAGATGGCCCGCTACCTCGAAGCTGAAGATGCCACCGATTCAGCGGACATTGCTTGGCAGGCTTGGCAGGTGGACTGCTACCCCCTGCCGGACCTCACCGAGGTGGTCAGCGTCCTTAACGACCTGCACTTCATCGCCACCTACAACCTGGCAGACGTGCAGATGGGGGCGGACCTGCTATTTTGGTACCGCTACAGCCAGTCCTTAAAGCAAGTGGCCCTGCGGGACCAGTACATTCCGGCCCTCAAGTGCCGCAGCTTGGCTGCTAGAGAGCGCAAATCTACCGCCAAACGCAAGCGCCCCGAACCCTTCGAGATCTACGCCGGCTGGGATATCGTGGGCGATCGCTACCACAGGGGCATTGCCACCTACGCCGCCGCCATGCCTCTGCTGTGCGCCGCTGGCTTTGAAGAACCGCCAAGGACCCAATCTCCCACTTTCTACGACCGGGAAACCCTGCTGCGCCACTTCTCTGAATCCTGGCTGAGCCGGCTGGTGCGCCGCACCCCCTTTCCCCAGAGCTATCTCAAAACCGTTGACCACTCCATCGTCGAGAGCTGCATCACCCACCGCCCCCAGCACGACTTGGGAGGCTCCAAAGAGCTGCTGGCTCGCTATCAGGACTGGCAGTCCTGGCGCGATCGCATCACCCGCTCTGAGACCGCTGCCCCCTTCCACCTCTACTTCCGCCTGGTGGAACCCGCCGAGCCGGAGGACCCCTGGCTGCTGCAGTTCCAGGTGGCCCCCAAGCACGACCCCTCTTTAAGAATTTCCCTGCTGGACTTTTGGCGATTGGAAGAGGATGAGCAACAGGAGCTGCGCCAGCAGTTTGGTGATGACTTTGAGCAGCATTTGTTGCTGAGCCTGGGCTACGCCGCCCGCATCTACCCCCGCTTTTGGACCGGGCTAGAGACCGATAAGCCGGTGGGCATTTTCATTGACCTGGACACCGCCTTTGACTTTCTCAAAGAGGCAGCTTGGGTGCTAGAGGATGCGGGCTACAAGGTAATCGTGCCCTCCTGGTGGACCCCCAAAGGCCGGCAGCGGGCCAAGGTGCGGCTGAACGCCAAGGGCAAGTCGCTGGGGGGCAGCGACAAGGCCAAGAGCTACTTCTCCTTCGACACCCTGGTGGAGTACGAGTACAGCCTGGCGGTGGGGGACCAGCGGGTGAGCGAGCAGGAGTGGCAGCAGCTGGTGGAGACCAAGTCCTCTCTGGTGAAGTTCCGTGGCCAGTGGATGGAGCTGGACCGGGATAAGATGCAGCAGATGCTGGAGTTTTGGAAGCAGCAGCGGGCCGAGAACCCCCAGATGAGCCTGCTGGAGTTTATGAAGCTGACGGCCTCGGAAGAGGACGAGCTGGAGGTTGAGTTTGACCGGGGCGGGGTGCTGGCGGGGATGATGCGCCAGCTCAGCGACAAGAGCCGCCTAGAGCCCGCCACCGACCCGGAGGGCCTGCAGGGGCACTTGCGGGAGTACCAGCAGCGGGGGCTCTCTTGGCTGCATTACCTAGAGCAACTGGGGCTGAACGGCTGCCTGGCGGACGATATGGGGCTGGGCAAAACCGTGCAGGTGATTGCCCGGCTGGTGCAGGAGCGGAACTTGGCGGGCGAGACGGGCCTGCTGGTAGCCCCCACCCTGCTGATTTGTCCCACCTCGGTGGTGGGCAATTGGTACCACGAGCTGGGCAAGTTTGCCCCCCAGCTCACAGTAGGTGTCCACCACGGGGGCGATCGCACCAAGGAGACCAAGGATTTCAAGGCCCTCTGCCGCAATCACGATGTAGTAATTACCTCCTTTAACCTGGCCCGCAAAGACGCCAAGCTGCTGGAGTCGGTGACCTGGCAGCGGGTGGTGCTGGACGAAGCCCAGAATATTAAGAACCCCAAGACTGCCCAAACCAAGGCGATCTTGAAGCTGAATGCCAACCACCGCCTGGCCCTCACCGGCACCCCCGTCGAAAACCGGCTCCTGGACCTGTGGTCAATCTTTAATTTCCTCAATCCCGGCTACCTGGGCACCCAAACCCAGTTCCGCCGACAGTTCGAGGTACCCATCCAAAAAGACAACGACCCCACCCGCTCAGCGACACTCAAGAAGCTGGTGGAGCCCTTCATCCTGCGGCGGCTGAAGACCGACGCGTCGATTATCAAAGACCTGCCGGATAAGGTGGAGCAAAAGTTGTTCTGTAACTTGACTAAGGAGCAGGCTTCCCTCTACGAGGCGGTGCTCAAGGACGTCACCGAACAGCTGGCCCAGGCGGAGGGCATGAAGCGGAAGGGCCTGATTCTCGCCACGCTGACCAAACTGAAGCAAATCTGCAACCACCCCCGCCAGTTCCTACAAGACGAGAGCGAATTTAGCGGCGATCGCTCCCACAAGCTCAGCCGTCTGCTGGAGATGCTGGATGAGGTGGTGCAGGAGGGGGAGAGCGCCCTGGTGTTCAGCCAGTTCCGGGAAATCGGCGATGCCCTAGAATCTACTCTGCGCCACAGCCACTACAACACCTACTATATCCACGGCGGTACCAGCCGCAAGAAGCGGGAGCAGCAGATCACCGAGTTTCAGGATGCCGGCACCGCCCCCTCAATTTTTGTGCTGTCTCTGAAAGCAGCGGGGGTGGGCATTACGCTGACCAAGGCTAACCATGTGTTCCACTTCGACCGCTGGTGGAACCCGGCAGTGGAGGACCAGGCCACGGACCGGGCCTTCCGGATTGGCCAAAAGAAAAATGTGTTTGTGCATAAGTTTGTGGCCATGGGGACGCTGGAGGAGCGGATTGACCAGATGATTGAGGATAAGAAGAAGCTGGCGGGGGCTATTGTGGGGGCAGACGAGTCGTGGTTGACGGAGCTGGATAATGATGCGTTTAAGCAGTTGATTGCGCTGAATAAAAGTGCAATATTGTAACGCCCGGTAGGGACATAGCAGTGCCATGTCCTGCAACAGGTATAGGTGCAGTCAGGCGGGTGGCCCCCTGCCGTAGGCGTCCCCCGAGGGGGACTATCGCAGTGTTGTAGTTGAGGTTAAACGTTTTGGCTCAGAGTCGCACCTGGTGGGGACAAGAATTCCTCAGCGCGATCGCCCTATTGACCGACTCCGGACGCCTGAGCCGGGGTAAATCCTATGCGGGGCCCCGTCGCATTAAAGAAATTGACATCGACCAAAACTTCGTCGAGGCCCACGTGCGGGGCAACATGAACCCCTACTACGGCGTCTACGAAGAGCCTACCTACGTCACCACTGTGGAGTTTGAGCCCTTTAGCCGCACCGAATCCCGAGAGGCGATCGCTCTCATCGCCTCTAAAGCGGGTCTAATCTCCCGGCTGCTGCTGGGGGAGCTGCCCGAGAGCATCGAGCGCAGCTTTGCCGGTATGGACCTGCATCTGCTGCCCACTAGCCGCCAGGACTTCATCACCCGCTGCTCTTGCCCCGACTACAGCAACCCCTGTAAGCATGTGGCTGGGGTGTTCTACTACCTGGCCGCCCGTTTAGACGAAGACCCACTGCTGCTGTTCGAGCTGCGGGGTCTGCCGCGAGAGCAGCTCAAGGCGGAGTTGGCCAAGACGCCTTTAGGCCGGGCCCTGTCCGTAGACGCTGAGCGACCCGCCATTGAACCTGTTGCCCACTACCATACCGCGCCCCAGCAGGTCCCGCTCGAATCAGCGGACCTAAAAGCCTTTTGGCAAGGCGAGGCTTTGCCACCAGAGGAAACTGCGTCACCTCTAGCCGTGCCTGGAATTTTGGTGAAAAAACAGGGAGACTTTCCGCCGTTCTGGCAGCGCAATAATTCCTTTATTGAGGCGATGGAGGGGCTATATGGATACGTGCGCAGCAAGAACAAGAAAAAGCTGTAAGCTTCCTCAGTAATCAGTCATAGCTGGAGCGAGCATTAGCGGCCCCAGGTCATCTTCAGCTACCGCTGGCTGCAGCAGGTCGAATAGCTCTGGGTATTGTTCTGCCAACTGCTCCTCCTTTAGGGCCGCGCTTAGAATTTCTCCAGACTCATCGGCAACGGAATAGCGGTGCCCTTCTGGGGCCGCAGTAATGGTGACGGTGCGATCGCGTAACTGCAGCTGGGCAATAATCGGGGACTCGCTGGAGGTCTGCTGCTGATCTGCTTTTGCTAGGTTCACTAGGCTCGACGATACCGCTGTTGCCAGCAGAATGCCTGCTAAAAGCCGCTTCATGAGTACTAACCTACCTTAAGAGTACAACGACTCTAATCTAACGCTCGCGCGTTTGCTCGTACACCACCAAAAGCGCGAATACCAGTACTGTTACCAGCACCGACCCACCCAGGGATATCAGTGCCGCCTGCCCCAGAGCCATTACTCTGCCACCGGTTTTGGCACGCCCTCTTCCGCTTCCACCTCAAAGTAAAAGGCGGGCTGCTCATCCAAGGGACCCAGGCGGTTAGGGGGCCATACCCGCACTGCCGCCCGGCCAATCAAATTGTCCCTGGGCACAAAGCCCCAGAAGTGGCTGTCGTAGCTGTTGTTGCGGTTGTCCCCCAGCACCAGATAGCTGTCTTCCGGGATTTCCTGTGGTCCCCAGAGGTAAGCGGGCGCTTCGTCAATGTAGTTCTCTACGATGGGCTCCCCGTCCACAAATACCCTGCCCTCTTTCACCTCTATGGTTTCCCCCGGCAGGCCAACGATGCGCTTAATTAGGGCATCGTTAAAAGTAGGGTTCTCTGCCTTGATGGTATCGGTGGGGCGGAACACTACCACATCGCCTCGGGTGGGTTCCCGGAAGCGGTAGCTCATCTTCTCGACGATTAGGCGATCGTTCACCTCTAACGTGGGCAGC
>JBCCAG010000836.1:0-2044 GCA_039814955.1 Cyanobacteria bacterium P01_A01_bin.135 | reverse complement strand
TCTTCCGCAAGGTACTGGCTGATACCCCGCATCTGGTGGGTAAGCTTTGAGAGATCTAGCATGGGAGTGGCGCGCTCGCTATACCCACAACAATACAAACGTTTTATGCTAATGTCTATGGCTCGACTGTCTCTGCTATTGCCCCGCCGCCCGGTTCTTTTGGGCAGTGCCTTAGTCCTGGCGATCGCCGCTGGGGCCTGCTCCCAGCCTGTTGGCCAAAGCAGCGACGCCCCTGTCGCCGAGAGTGGCACGACGGAGGCCCTAAGCGACACCCCGTCGGCTGCGGCAATCGAGGCTGGCAGCGAATTCGCCCAAATTGAGCAGACGATTTTTGAGCAGGTGAATGCTTATCGAGATGAGCAGGGGCTGCCGCCGCTGGAAATCAGCGACACCATCCGTCAGCAGGCCACAGCTCATAGCCAGGCTATGGCACAAGGGGAGGTGCCGGTGAGCCATGAGGGGTTTGACGGGCGGGTAGAGGCGATCGCCAAGTCGGTAGACTATCGCAGCGCCGCAGAAAACGTGGCCTATAACGAGGGCTACAGTTCGCCGGGGGAGCAGGCGGTGCAGGGGTGGCTAGAGAGCCCTGGCCATTTGGAGAATATTCGCGGTGACTATGATTTAACGGGTGTTGGGGTGGCCCAGAGCGGGCAGGCTTACTACTTCACTCAGATCTTTATTGAAGCGCCGTAGCCATGGTAGTAGAAGTGGTACTGAATCGAGCCACTGATGCTGCGCTGTGGCATAGTCTTCGTCAGCGCTGCCCGAAAGCTGCGAGAGCGGCAGCGGTTCTGGTCTACTGGCAGGCTATCTCAAGTGTCGTATGCACACCTGTACATACTGCCCAAGATCTAACTTTGACTCCCGATTTAGAAAGGCATCCTCGACAAGATCCCGGGAATCTGACAACAGTTACGGCGGTGTTGCTAAGGTTCCACTAAGATTCCCGGGATCTGAAGACCTATCCTCGGGGTTTGCATTCTTGGGGCTGGAGTCCTTCGTCTTCTACGCCGATGGCGAAGCGGGCGGGGAGACGGATGGATTTGAAGCTGTTGGGTTTGCCGACGATGCCTTTCATGGCTTGGGTGGGGTATTTGTCGATGCCATTGTTTTCATGTTCATTAGTGGTGTCATCAATATCATCACTGAAGTGTGCTCGCACGATGATGGTTTGGTCGGGGTCGAGGGCAACTGCTTGTTCGGTAGGGAAGGAGCGCTCAAATTCGTGGGGCGTTTCGATGATGTGGCGATCGATGAGTTTGCCGTCTTCGGTAAGGACTTCCCACCAGTCGGCGTGGCGATCGCAGTCTTCATCGGGGCTTTGGATTGTGATGCTGAGCTTGTAGCCTCCGGCAGATTCTTCAGATGGGTCAACGTTTAGAACAATAGGACCGTCGATTAGCTGAGGCGTCTTGCTCTCGGCATAGTGGGTCAAGATTTGAGCCAGCCCAGCGATTCGCTCCTCTCCACGCAAGGTCTTCAGCGATCGCAGTGCCGCCCCCCAGTCTCCGAAAAGAGCTTGATTAGAAGCAACTCGACGTAAAACAAATGATGCATAAGTGCGTTCTGCCGTGGGACGAATATCCAGCAATAGTTCCTCAGTCAAGTTAATGCTGCCTTGCTCTGCCGCCGCGCTGGCAATGGCATGCAACGTAGAGGACTTGGAATTAGGATCATCGATATTTTCAGTGGCCTGTAGTACATCTTTTAGGAGCCTCGCCGCCTGCTGACTATCTTCTATCTGTCCTGCAGCGCTGGCAATATTAGATTGTAAGTTGAGGCTGTCAATGTCGCTGGTGGTTCGTAGCACATCTTTTAGAATGCTCGCTGCTTGCTGGCTATCTTCTATCTGCCCAGCAGCGCTAATAATGGCTGTCAGTGCCATGGATCTGAAGGTGAAACTATCAGGCTTGATTCAATGTGAGGGTATGAAAGCTAGGATAGGAGGTAGCTGGAGATTAGGATGCTGCCATGACGCTCATCGAAGCCCTACAGAGTGTGCCGGACTACCGCTGCGATAGAGGGAAACGGCATCCGCTGTGGA
>JBCCAG010000208.1:0-6158 GCA_039814955.1 Cyanobacteria bacterium P01_A01_bin.135 | reverse complement strand
CTCCATGTAGCGGCGGTAGTTCTCATTGAACAGCTTGGGATCGTTGACAAACAAGGCCATGGTAGGAGGCTGAGCCCGCACCTGGGTGCCGTAGTAGATCTTGCCCTGCCGTCCTTGGCGAGTGGTGGGGGGGGAATGCCAGCGCAGGGCGTCTTCCACCACCTCATTGACTACCGAGGTGCTCACCCGGCGCTGGTGTTCCGCTGCCGCCAAATCCACTAAATCCAAAATCTTTTCTACCCGCTGGCCGGTCAGGGCGCTGACGTAGATGCGCTCGGCCCAATCTAAGAAGTACAAACGGTCCTTGAGGTGGCGATCGTACTCGTAGATAGTGTGGGAGTCTTTCTCCACTGCGTCCCACTTGTTGACCACCATCACACAGGCCCGCCCGTCCTCTTCAATGCGCCCCGCTAGCTTCTGGTCCTGCTCAGTGATCCCGTCAACGGCATCCACCACCAGCAGCACCACGTCGGCGCGGCGAATGGCCTTAAAGGCGCGGGCAATGCCGAAAAACTCAGGGCCGTACTGGACGCTCTTTTTCTTGCGGATACCGGCGGTGTCGATAATCCGGTAGCGCTGCCCTTGCCGCTCCACTCGCATGTCGATGGTGTCGCGGGTGGTGCCGGAGATGGGGCTGACGATGGCCCGGTTCTCCCCCACAAAGGCATTCAGCAGGCTGGATTTACCCACGTTGGGACGTCCGACAATGGCGACGCGAATTTCTTCATCCTCCGGCAGGTCGTCGGTGGGGGGGAGATGTTCCATCAGGGCATCCAGCAGCTCGCCGGTACCTGTCCCATGGATACCAGATACTGGGTACGGCTCCCCCAGTCCCAAATTCCAGAAGTGGGCCGCCTGTAGCAGCCCCTCCCCCGCCGACTCGCATTTGTTCACCGCCAGCAGCACCGGGACGCTCTGCTGCCGCAGCCACTGAGCCAGAGATTCATCCGCAGCCGTGGAGCCCGCTTGGCCATCCACGACAAAAACGGCGGCGCTGGCTTCTGACAAGGCCAGCAGGGCCTGCTCCCGAATTAGGGGCAGAAATTCGGTGTCATCATCGAATACCAGCCCTCCGGTATCCACCACCCGAAACTCACGATCGCGCCAAAACGCATCTCGATAGGTGCGATCGCGGGTCACGCCAGGCTCATCATGAACAATCGCCTCTCGCCCTCCGGCCAGCCGATTTACCAAGGTAGATTTGCCCACGTTGGGGCGGCCAATCACTGCAACGATAGGGCGTGCCATGCCAAGTACCTCTTAACCCAGTGCCAGGCATACGGCCTGATTCGGTGCCAGGCAGGGTGCTGCCTGAGCCTCAATCCATTGTAATGAGCAAACTGGCCATTGAGGGATAACTGAGGGATAACCAGAACTAAATTGGCGGGAAAGGCGTCTATGGGAAGTAACGATCGCGTGGGAAGTAACGATCGCGACAAGGCATACTGGGTGAACTAGGTCACGTAGGAATAACGGGGAAACCATGGGCTGGAGCGCGATCGCTTGGTTGGGTGTGGGGGCAGTAGTTGGCATTGCCATGCAAAAGCTGACTGCGCCAAAGACCAAATTGGTGGAGCAGCCTACCCAGCCCCGGCCATCTCCGCCGCCTGCTGCGGAGCCCTCTGCCATGGACACGGAGTCCTCTGCCGTGGACATAGAGCAGTGGCAATTGGCCTGTCGCCTAGCGGCGGAGATGGCCCAGCTCAAAGGGGGCTTTTTGGCCCGCACCTCCCACGAGCTGCGATCGCCCCTCAATAGCGTCATTAGCCTGCACCAGCTGATTTTGTCGGACCTGTGCGACAGCCCCGAAGAGGAGCGGGAGTTCGTCGCTCAGTCCTATGACGCGGCCCAGAAGCTGCTGAAACTGCTTGACCAGCTCACAGACCTCTCTAAGCTGGAGCACGGCGGCGCCTCCCTAGCCATTACCCCCATCGATCTCAACGTACTGCTGCTAGAGGTAGAGCAAGTGGTACAGATGCAGGCCCAAAACCGCAACCTGCGTCTAGAAATAGCGCACCCGGAGGACGACATCCAGGTGAAGGGCGATCGCCAGCGGTTCTTGCAGGTGATTATCCATCTGCTCACGGCCCCCATTGCCCTAATGGACAACGGCTATATTTGGCTGACCACCCGGGTAGACGGGCAGCAGGTCGCCATTCAAATTACCGACCAGCGCCCTGCCGACGCCTGGGCCGAACCTCAAGAGCTTCTAGCGCAATCGCGGGAGGCCGATAAAGGGGAGCCGCAGGGGAAAGCGATCCCACCGGCAGCGCCGGGGCTCTCTGTGGGGCTGACGCTGATACTCTGCCAGCGGCTGATGGTGCTGATGGGGGGGGAGCTGCGGCTAGTGGAGGCTTCTACTGCACCTCAGGCTGGTGCTGCCCCGCCAGCGGCCTACGGTTTGGAATGTCGGTTGCCGCTGGTCACTTAGTTTGACTAGGACAAAGGCGTTAGGCAAGTAAGTAGAACGCCATAAGTAAATGTAGCTGTCGGGGGGCCGCCCCCCTTTTCATTGTGCGTACGCACTTACCACGGCAGTGTTGTGCTCCTACGGGAGGGTAAATTCATCGAACTTCACCACCGGTGAATCTGGTTGGCGGGTATCAAAGCGGTAGCTGCTCACCGTACCCTGACCGGTATCGAAGATACTGAATGCGGTGATCTCGTTGCTGGCGAGGAAGGGCTGCAGCTCCCCATCCTCGTCCTGTAGGGGGGAGATAGAAGGCATCACGGGATCAAGCCCGTTGGGGTCCCCCAGGGGCGGGTAGTTTTCCTGAAAACCCAGCGGAATTTGGCGGCGGTTGGTCTTCCAGGCAGCGCCATAGCTGTTGCCCACATTGGAGGTCTCTAGGTAATGCACCCCGGCAGGGGAGACAAAGCGATTCCAAATGTGGTTGTGGCCGTAGAACACCAGGTGCGCTCCTGCGCCCTCAATAAGGGGCAGCACATGCTGGGTCAGATAATCTTGCCCTTGCGGGTACTCGTAGCGCACTGACTTGATGCTGCCGTCGGGCAGGTTTTCAATAATCTGCACCGGGTCGCTGTAGGCGGGGACGGTATTGTCCCCCAAGGAGTGGGGTGGGTGATGGAACATCACCACTCGGTAGCGGGCCTGCTGCCACTGGGGACTGGCCACCTCCTGGCGCAGCCACTCGTACTGGGGGCTCCCCGGACCAACCGCTTCAAAAATGTGCTGCCCGTAGCCCCACTGGTTGGGGTCCGTGAGATCCTCATCCCGCTCCCGGTAGCGGCCTCGGGCGCCAGGATTCAAGTCTGGGGTGCGCCAGATGTTGGTGATGTACAGCGACACCAGCCGCACATCCCCGAAAGTAGTGGCGTAATACTTGTCGCCATCTGACCCCTCGGGCAGCGTGAACAGCTCCTGGTAGGTGTCGATATTAAAGGACTGTTCCTTAAGCCAGGCCTCCCGCACCGCCGGGTCTCCCTGGGGATTAATGTCGCTGACCTGGGCCTCGTAGCGCTGGGCGGCGATCGCCCTGGGGACCGGGTCATTAAACTGATCGTTCAGTGGCCGCTCAGATACCCGCCCCATCACCTCATGGTTGCCCACCGCCGGAAACAGGGGCGCGGACTGAATAATGGCCCCACCCGGGTACACCGTACTCACGTCGCCGTAGGTGAGCTCTCCCTCGGCCCGGCCCTGCAGCGCCCTAAAGAACGAGCCGCCCTGGTCAAACCACTCGGAGGCGCGGTCGGGGACATTGACCAAGTCCCCCGCAAAAAATACCGCGTCCACCTGTCCCACGGTCTCCACCACCTTCTGCAGATTGGCAGGGGTCATGGGCTTCTGCTGGTGGTCAGAGGTGAGGAGAATTTTAAGGGGCGCTCCGGCAGCGGGCGATGGCGCGAGGGAAAAGCGATCGCTTTCGATGCGGCGGTTGTCTTTGATGCTGACGACCCGGTAGGGAAGGCGCTGTCCGGACTGTAGGCCCGTGAGGGTGGCCTCATGTCGCCAGATGGGGCGAGACACGGGTGGCCTTGGTGCTTCATCATCCCCAACAGAAGGATCTTCCTGGATGCGGGAGAGCTGGGTGGTGACGGCGGCTTGCTGCTGATCAAGTCCGTCACCGTACTCTACCAAGTGGCGATCGCCCGCAAACTCGGTAAACCACACTACGCTGACGCCAGCGGCGGTCGGGTTCTGCAAAAACGGATCGCTTAAAAGCCTATCTGCCGAGGGGGCCATCACGGATTCTGTCCCAGGTTGTGTTACGGGGGAGGTTACCAAACCAACAAACCATCTGCCGTAGCCGAGGCCCAGCAGCAGCCCTAAGCCAACGAAAATCAGGAAGCCGTTAGATCGCTGTGCCATTAACTCTGCATCGAACAACTGGCTGCGCTTTTCCCGTCCCCTGGTGATTGTTTAGACCGCAAGTTGCCCACGAGACCGAGGCAAGCGCTAGTACCGACCCAATCCTAAACCAAGAAGGCGCGGCAGGTCCCGTTCCAAATTGTGTGACAGCGCAAAAGTTGACCCGTAGCGTGATAAGCGATCGCTACCGAACTTTTAGAATGAAAGGGCAACAAGCTACGGCGATGTGATATGGGACTAAGCAAAAACTCAATGACAGTATGGCGCCGCTGCAAGCTGATAGCGGTCTCAGCGCTGATCGCAGCCGGCATTATTTTGAGTACGCCAACCGCGACGCCCGCGCTGCCGTTTCTCGATCTAATCTTCCGGGGCATCCAGGTCATACAGCTGTCCAACATGTCTGACCGGCAGGAGGTGGAGCTGGGTGGCCAGATCAATCGGCAGCTCCTTAGCAGCGAGATGACCCTATACCGCGATGCCGACATTACCCGCTATGTCGACCAAATCGGTCAGCGGCTCGTGCCTCGCAGCGTCCGCCCCAACATTCCCTACACCTTCCAGGTGGTGCGGGACGACAGCATCAACGCCTTTGCGACAATGGGGGGCTATGTGTATGTGACCACCGGCCTCATCCGCGCTGCCGACAACGAAGCGCAGTTGGCCAGCGTGGTTGCCCATGAAATTGCCCATATTGCCGACAAAGACGCGTTGACTCAAATGCGGGAAGCGGCGATCGCCCAGGGCCTAATGACCGCCGCCGGGGTCGATCAAAATGCCCTCGCTAACATCGGGGTGGAGCTAGCCTTGCGCCGCCCCAATAGCCGCAGCGATGAGCGGGAAGCCGACATGATGGGGCTGGCGAACCTGAAGGCGGCAGGCTATGCCCCCTCGGCGATGCCTGCCTTCATGTCTAAGCTGGTCAATCGCTCGTCTCCCCCCGCCTTCCTAAGCACCCACCCTTCCGCGGGTAGCCGTGTACAGGACCTGAATGCGGCCATCGACCCAGCGACGGCCAACATCGGCGACGGGCTTGACGAGGCGGCCTACCGCTCTCGCATCCGCAACGTCCCTTCCTAGCCAAATGAGCTTCAGGGGCCCATCGCCCCCTGAAGCTCTAAAGGGACATCCCGGTAAAAATCTGGCCGAGCTTGCTGCGCAATTTACCCAGGCGATTGCGGCGGCTGAGCGCCTCGGCCAAGGTTGTGGCTTCCTCGTAGCAGCACTGTGCCGTCTGGAAGCGCCCTAGCTGCCAATAGCAATGCCCTAAGCAATGAAACAGCTGCTGCTCAGCCTGCAGGTTGCCCAACACCGTCCATAGGGAAAGCGCTGATTCTAGGTAGGATACGGCAGTATCGTACTCACCCCGCTCACAGGACAAAAACCCAGCAGTCTGTAGGAATAGTGCTCGTTGCGCTTGCTCTTGCGCGACTGAGCCGCAGTTCTGCGAGTGACCGGCCTCTGAACGCTGCGCGGGGCTGTGGGGGTGGGGATAGCTGAGTACCTTCAGCATGATAAAGCTCCTCTGATGGATGCAGGCGGCTACGCTAAAGCCGCCTATTGTCTTTGATGCGTGCCTTTAATTAGCTTGCTGTCATCGTAGGTGGTTCACTTGGTATCAACTCTGTCGGTCTTAGCCAACGCTGTTGACAGAAGGAAGACAACTCTTCTACCAGATCTGGCGATGGTACTGTCAGAAAGCTGAAACATCGGTAATACCAGGGACAACGGGACAGTAAAGTTCGCATAGCCTTGTTGACTCCGGCAAGGACTTGCAAGTTTCAGTACAATAATTAGCTATAAACAGAATCAAAGCTGGTCGGAAATG
>JBCCAG010000346.1:0-4751 GCA_039814955.1 Cyanobacteria bacterium P01_A01_bin.135 | reverse complement strand
ATCCTAGTTTGGCGTAGTGCTACAGCCCCATAGCGAGATGTCACTCAAACCCATGACATTCGTCATCGCGATCGCATCAGAACTTTACTGCCTTACTCTACCGCATAGGTTGACTGCAATACCCCGTACGTCGGGCCGCTCCGCCAATAGCCGCCGCACGTCTGAAGCGGGCACATGCCCTTCTACAACGTAGCCGTCAATCACCGTCGTATGGCAAGATTCCGCTACCTCGGGTACGCCGTAGCGACGTTTGACTGCCGCCATAAATCCTGCAAGAGGGCAGATCGGGCCACCAACTCACTCCCCTGCAGCTTCGCCGTATCCGCCGTGGCCGCTGACACCAGCAATAGCACCCCCATCACAATCATGATGGCGTTCTCCAAAAAGCTCACCACCCCCAGCGGCGCGCGAGAATTACCCCCCACGCAGGCGCAGTTCAGAGCCTTCTTGTCGATATACACCGCCTTAAATACCGACGCCGCGCCGCTGGTGCCCAGGGCCAGAGAACCGATGCCCGTGGCCAAGGGCGCAAGGCCAGACAAGAACCCCAGACCCAGCAGCAGCTCTAAAAACGGAAACGCCTTGGCGTAGGGGGGCACCCGTTGGGTAATCAGGTCGTACTTCTCGAAGCTCTCGGTAAAGGACTCCAAATCCGTTAGCTTCAGCGACGCCAGCATGGAGAGCGCCACCCCCATGAAGCCGCTCATGCCCAGGGAGGCAGCTAGGGCAATCAGTCCAGCAGTGGAGAAGATGGCCGCCACCGGAATGTAGGAATAGTCCGCGGACTCGGCCTCCACGTCGAAGTATTCGGCCAGGTCGCTGTAGCCGCCGATGCGATCGCTGCCGAAGAAGATTTGTGGGGTAGTGGGGACGCTGTGCTTGGTCTTGAAGGCTTCCACTTCTGCTTTGGAGGTAAGCTTGTGGTCCTCAAATTCGATGCCCTTTTCCCTCAGTAGGTTGATGGCCTTCAGCCCCCAGGGGCACTCATGCTCGGGCATGGACATGCGGTAGAGCCGTACGTTGTCGGTAGTGGGGTTTGCCTTGGTTGCCGTCATCGGGGTCCTCCTGCTTGCTTTGCATGTTGCCGTTAGCAGAGATACAGGGTCTTATACCAATTCCACATGTGCTTGCACATATTGGAGACCCCCTGTAGTCCCCCTTGGCAAGGGGGACGGCGACAGCCGGGGGTGAGCCATAATGTGCATCTTCATATGCATTTGGTCCTAGTCCAAAATACCCCTGGTCTAAAGCGGCAGTATTACACATGAATTAGCTAGGGTTTCATCCTAGACATTTGCCAATATCAAACTAGAGAACGAACCTGAATTTGCGCCGTTAGAGAAAGCAGAATTCTATTCATGTTTTATCAAGTCAATTCTATTGTAGCGGCGAAGCTAAACCCTCCACCGGCTGTAGAGTTGTGGACCTTCTTACGAGTAGATGAACCACAGTTAATTCCTCGTCAAGTTTAACGTTAATATCGCTGAATTACTAGGAGTTGAACTCATGGTTGTCGCATAGTCTGATAGCGGTATGGCTAATAGCAACAGGCTGCATTGAAGCTTGCCTGGCCTGTCTGCAAGACTGCGCGAACTGCATGCCCGCCTAAGCAGCGACAGCATGCAGATGATGGCTGACCGCACCAAGCGCTGCCGCGACTGCCGCGACGCCTGTACCCTCTGCGCCCGGTTCACGGTGCGCCAGGCGGACCACGGCGACCTCAACGGGGGGACGAACTCCCGCTAACCCATCTGCACCGCCAACTCCCGTCCCCACAGCTCAGGCGAATTCAACACCTGCACAGAAAGCTCTGCCACCTCAATGGGAGAAACCGCGCCGCTGGCCTCGCCCGCCTTTAAGGTCAACGATTGGCGATCGCCCCCCGCCACAGCAGGCCCATCAGATATTGAAGCAACCCGAACCAGCGTCTCTGACGAGCCAAGCTCCCGATCCACAGGTGCGCCGTCTGGCACCAACCACACCGTTGGCAGCGGCCCATTGCCGTAGGCCTCGATAGACTCAATCAGTAGCTCAAATGCCCCTGGCGTAAACGTCGGGTTTAGTTCCCCATCGTACTCAAACTTGCTCAGCATAATCTGAAACGCTCGCACCGAACCCTGGTTCAGCCCTTCTGTCTGCTCCAGGGTTCGGGCGCGAAACACCGGCACCAGATCTGCGAAAGGAACACTCACCGTAATCCAGGTATTGGGTACCGTATTGAAGGATATGGAATAGGCCACTCCGTCCCAGCGATCGCTATCCCGCAGCAGCACCTTGTAGCGGTTGCCATCTCCCCGTACTCGCAGCCGAATCCCTTCGTAGGCCGAAAGATCTATGGGATCTAAGCTACGGGTGCGCACTGAAGCAAAGCCGCCGGAGTTCTCTGTCGATACCACCCCGGAGAACAAGGCCCCAGTTGCCACCCGCTCAATCCCGCTCTGGCTAACGCCGCCCATCACCACGTCATCCACCGGTCCCCAGAGCTGATCCAGCTCGACCGGCTGGCGAAAATCGAATAGGGTGCGGCTAGCGAGCTGGGCGAGGAGCGAGGCGATATTCGCCTGAATATGTGCGAGCGGCTCTTCTGTAGAGACCATGGCGATTACCCCCGCGACCCCGCTCTGACTCGCATCCCTGGCGGCTTTTTCAATATCCGTGGCAGGGGTGTAGCTAGCGCGAGTCACGGCTTGCGCTAGGGCTGTGGCCATTGGTGCATCGGCATGGATAAAAACAGTCGGGGACATCGCGATCGCGGGATTGGGGGCAGTGGGGGCAACGTTAAGCCACTGCTGCAGCCATCCGGTCCCCAGCATAGGCAGCACGCCAAAGTAGGACAGCGTTTTGACAAAGCGGCATAGATCCCAACGGATGAGCTGGCGCATGGCAAGCAATAAATAGCAGCGGTCTAGATTCCTGACTTTGATTTTACCGGGGTACCGCGCTAAAGAGCTAAGCGGGGGGCGAACCCCTCGCGCTAGCAACATAACCTTCTAGCAAGAAATATAAATCTGGAAATTCGGATTCAGTAATCGTTTGTGAACCAACGTGACGAACTGTATCGATTGATATTGCTGGGTTAACGTCATTATTTGACCTGGTCTGATACTGCGACCAGTAACCAATATTACATTTAAACGGCAAACAAGAATGCAGTTATCTGAATCACCACCCCGATGCGACTCACATACGATCAGGGCAGACTACTACAGTCAGGTGTTTCGGTCCATTTGGTATCCCTGCATGATTTGCGCAAAGCATTTTTGACTAGGTATTTTCGAGGCTAGAGTTGTGTCAATTTTTCGTCAATATATCGCTCCCGTACTGATTGTGATTGTGTTTCTCGTTGCCATTGTCGCGACAAGCGCTCGGGCTTTCCTGCCCAGCGATATGGCAGCGCCAGCGCCGACTGAGCCTGTAGATTCCTCAAGTGCCAGTTCACAAGTCGGCAAATATGCACAGTTTGTGACCCAGTCAGAGGTGGTTGGGCAGTTCTTCACCGGCCAGTTTTACCTGGGCCAGTTTTACATTCAGTAGGGCTCAGCCCTCTAGGGGCGGCGGCTTGTCTAATCTCAATCCCTTTGCCCCCTTATTCTGGATTCAACTTTAAAGTGAGCAGCAGCGGGCTTGATAAATGCCCCCCTACCTACTATTGCGAGTCTGGCAGCGCTGTTAGCCCAGCTCAACTGCAGCGGTACTTAAAGCTGTCGTACCGCGAGCAGCGTCCCCAGGCAATGGACAGCGGTCTTGAGGCATTTGTCGCGCAGTTTTTAGCCAGGGACCATCGGATATGGTGGGCGATCTCGGCCTCACCGGAGCCAGTTGGCTGCCTTTGGCTCGGCTACACCGTCGATCCTGTAACCGGCGATCGCCATCCCTATGTGTTCTTGCTCCATGTTCTTCCGGCTCATCGCCGCCAGGGAATTGGCCGTTCCCTTATGCAGATAGCCGAGGCCTGGGCAACTCAGCAAGGCTACCGCAAGCTATCGCTGCATGTATTTGATAAAAGCGCGGAAGCCCGGCAGCTATACCAAGGGCTTGGCTATCAGTCCCAGTCGATTTTAATGGCGAAGAACCTCTAAAGAATCTACCGGTTACCCCTTGCCAACTTCGCCCCTCAATCGGACACTAGTGGTGAAACTACAGGTAGCGACAAGGGGATCAGTGAAACGAGTACTAGGAATCATCCTGGGTGGGGGTGCCGGCACCCGTCTCTATCCGCTAACCAAGCAACGGGCTAAGCCAGCCGTTCCTCTAGCGGGGAAATATCGACTGATTGATATTCCAGTCAGCAACTGCATCAACTCAGAGATCAACAAGATCTATGTACTGACCCAGTTCAACTCAGCTTCCCTCAATCGCCACATTTCACGCACCTACGCATTTCCCGGGTTCACCGATGGCTTTGTGGAAATTTTAGCGGCTCAGCAGACCCCAGATAATCCAAGCTGGTTTCAGGGCACGGCGGACGCAGTGCGTAAGTACCTATGGCTAATGGAGTCTTGCGATGTCGACGACTACTTAATCCTCTCTGGCGACCACCTCTACCGGATGGATTACCGGCAGTTTGTTCAACGGCACCACGATACGAATGCTGATATCACCATCTCGGTTGTGCCCATCGGTGAAAAGCTAGCCTCCAGCTTTGGCTTGATGAATATTGACGAGGCCACAGGCCGGGTCAGTAAGTTTATGGAGAAGCCGAAAGGCGATGCCCTCAAAGAGATGCAGGTGGACACCACCACGCTGGGCCT
>JBCCAG010000514.1:0-3633 GCA_039814955.1 Cyanobacteria bacterium P01_A01_bin.135 | reverse complement strand
CATGATCCGGTAGCGGAACTCGAAAATATGCAGCGGCAGGGGGCGACCAGGAAATAGAACAACTTCAGGGAGTGGAAACAGCGGCAGCTCTCGCACAGCGACAGATGAAGAAGACATTACACTAGCCGCCATGCAGCAATGGCGGTATAAATGATTACTCTCAAGTAGGTAGGGCCGCACTGCATCTGCGGCGCTATTCCTAAGTCTGTAAGTGACCTAGCCCTATTGTATCGTATTGTTTCAGTTCGGGCAGAGCTACCGCGGGCCGCAGGTACTGGGAAGCCCTAGAGCCCCTTGGCTAAACGGTATCCTAAGTAACCAGACCTATTCACCAAAAAAATGCCTATGACTTTAGCCATAGGCACATCACGGTAAGCTATTCAGCGATCGCGCTAGGAACACGCGATTAAACGTCGCGCTCGCTCAGCTCTTGGGTCATGTAGTCAAAGGGCTCCGCCACCACAGCCACCGCGCCCTCGATCCCAGCCTCGGCAACCATCTCCTGAACCATATCCTTGAGGATTTGAATGCCAACTACGGTTGGCCCGATGGGAACTCCCAGAGAGTTGTAGGTTTCGCGCAGTCCCTGCAGCACTCGCTCATCGAGTACTGTAGTGCTACCTGCCACGAGGGCATAGCTCGCATAGCGCAGGTAGTAGTCCATGTCGCGCAGGCAGGCCGCATAGCGCCGGGTGGTGTAGGCATTGCCGCCGGGGCGAATCAGCTCTGGCACCGCTTCAAACAGGGCCAAGCCGGCCTGCTTAACCAGAGACGCCGCATTGGCATTGATGGTCGCCGCCGCTTGAACCCGCGCTGTCCCTGTGTCAAAGTAGCCCTTGAGAGTACTGAGGGCATCCCTATCCAAATAGCGTCCCGTGACGTCGTAATTGCGAATTAGGTCAGTTACCGCATCTCGCATGCCGTTAAAGCTCCAACAAATTTTTTCTCAAATGACAGTGAATGACAGTGGCAGACTAAATTTTTTTCAAATTGCGTTGCGTCATGCTGCAGTCAAGTCTATCACGCAGCGTATTCCTCAATGCTCCGCTGCCAGCAACTTTAAGGCGCGGAGTCATTAAGTTTTGTACAGATTTTGTCGGCCAAAATAGCACATTTCAGCCCATTCCGACGATTAAGCAAATCTAGAAAAATTAGCAAATTTCCGCTTTTGTGTATCAGCGTATACAAAATCTCCTGAGACCTGTTCTTAGGATGTCCCCAGGCAAATCGCAACTGAAGTAGCTGTGGTGGCTACGGCAATGTCAGCTCCCCCTGTTGCCGCCTGCGCCGGCTACGAACTGTGTGACCGTCATCTGATGCCCATCAGGTGCGGTCACATTGGTGTGATGTGCGGGCGCGGACAAGTAGTGCCTACAGGGCATCTTGTTTCACTGTCATCCTACACCCGCTCAGATGCTTACAGAAGTAGGGTTTTGACAATTATCGTACTCAAGGAGTAATTCATGACCACTGCGTCAGAAATTTTGAATAGGATTAAAGATGAAAACATTCAGATGATCGATCTGAAGTTCATCGACCTGCCGGGGACTTGGCAGCACCTGACGGTATTCCAGGACCAAATTGACGAAGATAGCTTTGACTCTGGCGTTGCCTTTGACGGCTCCAGCATCCGTGGCTGGAAGGCCATCAACGAGTCCGACATGATGATGGTGCCCGATCCCAACACTGCTTGGATCGACCCCTTCATGGCGGAGCCCACCCTCAGCCTCATCTGCACCATTAAAGAGCCCCGCACCGGCGAACTCTACAGCCGCTGCCCCCGGGCGATCGCCTACAAAGCCATCGACTACCTCAAGTCCAGCGGCCTGGGCGACACTGCCTACTTCGGCCCCGAAGCAGAGTTCTTCGTGTTTGAGGACGTGCGCTTCGACCAGACCGAGAACAAGGGCTTCTACTACGTGGATAGCGTCGAGGGTCGCTGGAACTCCGGCGCTAGCGAACCGGGCGGCAATAAGGGTTACAAGCCGGGCTACAAGCAGGGCTACTTCCCCGTCTCCCCCACCGACACCCTGCAGGACATCCGCACCGAGATGCTGCTGACCATGGCCGCCTGCGGTGTGCCCATTGAGAAGCACCACCACGAGGTGGCTTCCGGCGGTCAGTGCGAGCTGGGCTTCCGGTTCGCGGACCTGATCAGCGCCGCCGACTATTTGATGACCTACAAGTACTGCATCAAGAACGTCGGTAAGAAGCACGGCAAAACCATCACCTTCATGCCCAAGCCCCTGTTCAACGACAACGGCTCCGGCATGCACACCCACCAGTCCATCTGGAACAACGGTGAGCCCCTGTTTGCCGGTGACCAATACGCGGGCCTGAGCCAGATGGCCCTGCACTACATCGGCGGCATCCTTAAGCATGCTCCGGCAATCCTAGCGTTCTCCAACCCCTCCACCAACTCCTACAAGCGGCTGGTGCCGGGCTTTGAGGCTCCGGTGAACCTGGCCTACTCCCAGGGCAACCGCTCCGCCTCCGTGCGGATTCCGCTGGCGGGAGATAGCCCCAAGGCCAAGCGCCTGGAGTTCCGCTGCCCTGACGCTACCGCCAACCCCTACCTCGCCTTTGCGGCCATGCTCTGCGCAGGTATCGACGGCATCAAGAACCAGATCGATCCCGGCGATCCCCTAGATGTGGACATCTACGAGCTGAGCCCCGAAGAGCTGGCCAAGATCCCTTCCACCCCTGGTTCCCTTGAGGATGCTCTGGAGGCCCTGGAAGCGGATAACGACTTCCTGACCACCGGCGGCGTGTTTACTCAGGACTTCATTGAGAACTGGATCACCTACAAGCTCGATACCGAGGTGAACCCCATGCGTCTGCGTCCCCACCCCTATGAGTTCGCGCTCTACTACGACGTCTAAGGCGCTGGCGCGCTAGGGGCACATGGCTCTAGCGATGTATTCTCTGCGCTGATACGGCTGGCTGCTTACCGGTTATAAGCACCAGCGAAAAGAGGGCACCGTAATCGTGCCCTCTTTTTTGGTGACAATTTGCTGATGGGTTTGGAGCTGTAGAGCATCTATGTAACCTTACGTAAACGATCCCCGGCGATCGCGACAAGTATGCGCATCTCAAAGCCTAAATCTTTATTTAATCTTTTTGTGGGTCTGCGCCCCCTTAAATGTTCTGCAAACAACGCTCCCAGCCATTTACAGAGATGAAACAGCGGTAATTGTGGGGAGAGTAGTATTTCAAAGCGTATCTATATATTTGTGTTATCTGCGTGCTCGTCGTACCTTGCTCACTGCTGAAAGCGCCAGAACTGCTGACCTAAAACCGCTGAACAGTTGCCGTGCCGGCACGCGTCGTCAATCCCCACCCCCTATCCGCCGGCCGGTGAGATTAGGCCAGAGCCTCTTAAGATTTTCCTGCTTTTAAGTCGTCATTAACCAAGCAGTTCATGCTGCCCTACTAGCCGCGACAGCCATTGCCCTATTGCTGCTGCCGGCCCTTCTATTCCACGGGTCCTATGGCCCAGAACGGCTCTATTGGCGATCGCCCCAGACTAAAGGGCTGAGCCAGCCGCCCTTATACCTATCGAATTTGAGTTAAACCATGACTAGCAGTCCAGATTCGAGCGCCCCGCTTTTAGATAGCCAGCACAATGGTCTG
>JBCCAG010000382.1:0-4491 GCA_039814955.1 Cyanobacteria bacterium P01_A01_bin.135 | reverse complement strand
GTCCCCGGTTTTGGCCGCTTCAAAGTAGCTGAGGCTCAGTGTCTGTAGGTGAGCGTAGGTATCCACCCGCAGGTCAAACGCCGCCCGCAGCGCCGCCTGGGCCATCAGGGCATCCTGACCGTACTGGGCCAGCTTTTGCACCAAAAACAGCAGGGTGGTGATTCCCGCCAACCGCGCCAGTCGGCCCACCTCTCCGGCGGCAAGCGCCCCCAGCATTTCGCCAGCAATCCAGGCCAAGAAGGGCCAAAATACCGTAAATACTAAAGTGCAGAGCAGCGCCTGGGCAATGATGCGCCAGTGACGGCGGATATAGGGAATGAGCTGCCAGTACTGGGAGCGTTCTCTCCGGGACATGATCGGCTGTGCCCCTACTCGGGGCAAGGTTCAGACATCGTGGGCACCGCCCCCGGCGGGTGGTTGACCTCAGGCTGTGCTAGGCCTCGCCGCATGGCGTCCACAAATTGGCTGACGCGAATCGGGTCAACAGGCTGATCAATCTGCCCCTTGCGCTTTAGGGAAGAGGAAACAATCACCCCATCCGCCGCCTGAATCAGGCTAGGAATGTTTTCCCAGTTAGCCCCACTGCCAATGAAGACGGGAACGCCGCCTGCTGCCGCCGTAGCCAGCTCCAGATCTTCTTTATTAGGCGGAGAGCCAGTGGCCCACCCCGACAAAATCACCCCGTCAGCTAGGCCTCGCTGAATTGTCTCCTGCACCGCTGTGGTTAAATTGGGGGCTCCCAAGGGCCGGGCATGCTTCACTAGCACATCCGCCAGAATGCTCACCTCGCTGCCCAGCTCGCGGCGGTAGCGCAGCAGCCGGTGGGCGTCCCCTTCAATCAGGCCCTGATCGGTGGCCATGACACTGGTGAGCACATTCACCCGAATAAACTTGGCCCCCACGCAGGAGGCGATCGCCAAGGCGCTGCGGGCATCGTTGCGCAGCACATTAATGCCAAAGGGCAGCGGCGCTAGATTCATTAGCCGGTGGGTGATCAGACTCATGGCACTAATTACCGCGGGGTCAGCCGGCTCTTTTGTGAATGGGGCATCAAAGAAGTTTTCCACAATGATGCCGTCTACCCCCCCGGACGCCAGGGCGGCCGTCTCCTGCTCAGCTCTAGAAATCACCGGCTTCAGGTCACCGCCCCAGCGCGGCGACGCCGGCAGCGGCTGCAGGTGAACAACCCCGATGATTGGATTTGCAGTTCCAAATACTTGACGTAAATCCACGTATCCCTTCCGCCTTGGCCCATGTTTTGCCCCCGAACCAGCAACCAGCGGCGAGCAAGCTGACCTCGTGATGGACCGGGAACCCCCAGATCCTACCGAATAATTGTCGTTACGGCGACAGCCAAGCCGCAATCTACTACCCAGCGGGGAGGTGGGTTAGCGCCATAGATAGATGGCTACAGGGATGGGTGTTAGAGCCTTATCAGCGATCGCCTCCAAGTTTGTAACAAAAATATGAGCTTTTGCGATAGGATAGCTGGAGAGCGTTGTTTACATAACTTCACCGATTTCTGGCTCTGCACTCCAGCGCTGGACAGCTTGCGTTATGTTGTGAGGTGCTGCCATTCACTCGCTCTGTGGCCGGTTTTAGTCTGTTGCTAAGCTGGTCGGTTTCCTTAAGGGGCGTTCTCTGGTTTTGGCAGCGCACGGGACAGGGCCATTAATTTCGTCTTCGGGGGCGCTCCCCGACAACCCTCTAGCTGGGTGGTTACTTCCACCGACGCCATGTCCCTGGGCAGCGAGCTGACTCTCACCGCGATCGCGGCTTCGCTGGGTAGCCTGCTTAGATAGCGCGCTCCTAGGCCTTGGGTCAGCGTCTGGACCGGGTGACGCTTTCCTGGCCGCGAAGAGTACTGATGCAGGAACTTGTCCATCCATATCGGATCAACGACGTTTTAGGAGTTTATGGGCACAAAGCCAACCATTGCCATCTCCCATTTGGGCTGCGAAAAGAACCGAATCGATAGCGAGCATATGCTGGGTCTGCTGGTGGATTCGGGCTATGGCGTAGACAGTCAAGAAGAGCTGGCGGACTACGTTGTGGTCAATACCTGCAGCTTTATCCAGGCAGCCCGCGAGGAGTCGGTGCGCGCCTTAGTAGAGCTGGCGGAAGCCGGAAAGAAAATTATTATTGCCGGCTGCATGGCCCAGCACTTTCAGGAGGAGCTGCTGGCAGAGATTCCTGAGGCGGTGGCTGTAGTAGGCACCGGAGATTACCACAAAATCACCGAGGTGATTGAGCGGGTGGAGCAGGGAGAGCGGGTCAAGGAGATTTCTCAGCAGCCCACCTACCTGGCAGATGAGACCGTGCCGCGCTATCGCACCACCGCTGAGGGGACGGCCTATCTGAGAGTCGCGGAGGGCTGCGACTACGGCTGCGCCTTCTGTATTATTCCGACGCTGCGGGGCAAGCAGCGTTCCCGCTCCATTGAGTCGATTGTGGCGGAGGCTGAGCAGCTCGCGGCCCAGGGCGTTCGGGAGCTGGTGCTCATCTCTCAAATTACGACCAACTACGGTTTGGACCGCTACGGCAAGCCGCAGCTGGCGGAGCTATTGCGGGCTTTGGGCCAGGTGGAGGTGCCCTGGATTCGGATGCACTACGCCTACCCTACCGGCCTAACACCAGAGGTGGTGGCCACCATTCGAGAAACCCCCAATGTGCTGCCTTACCTCGACTTACCGCTGCAGCATTCCCATCCCGATGTGCTCAAGGCCATGAACCGGCCCTGGCAAGGTCAGGTAAATGATCGGGTAATCGAATCCCTAAAGGCGGCATTGCCGGACGCAGTGCTGCGCACCACCTTTATTGTGGGCTTCCCGGGCGAAACCGAGGCCCAGTTTGAGCATCTGCTGGCGTTTGTAGACCGTCACGAGTTTGATCATGTAGGGGCGTTCACCTTTTCAGCGGAGGAGGGCACCGCTGCCTTCGACCTCCCTAGCCCCGTCCCCCAGGCGGTGATGGATGCGCGCCGCGATCGCCTGATGCGTCTGCAGCAGCCCATCTCCGAGCGCCAAAATGCGGCGCAGGTGGGCCGGGTGGTGGACGTGTTGGTGGAGCAGGTGCACCCCAGCACCGGGCAACTGGTGGGCCGCTCGCCTCGGTTTGCCCCCGATGTGGACGGGGTGGTGTATCTCCAAGGCGATGCCCCGCTGGGCACCATCGTCCCGGCGCTGATTACCGAGGCCGATGTCTACGACCTCTACGGGGAGGTCGCTGATCCCCAAACGCAGCTTAGAGGCGCGCTCCAACGTGTCTCGCTTACATAAATCAAAGGAGACATGGAATGGAGCTATCGTTTAAGAGTTTAGGCTTGTCAGAAGCCCGCGTTCAGGCCCTAGAGAAGCTGGGGTTCACCCACCCTACCGCCATTCAGGCCCAGGCAATTCCCCACCTGCTCTCCGGGCGGGATGTGGTTGGCCAGGCCCAAACCGGCACCGGCAAGACCGCCGCTTTTTCCCTGCCGCTGCTGGAGCAGATTGACCCCAACCGTAAGGGGGTTCAGGCCCTGATTTTGACCCCCACCCGGGAGCTGGCCCTGCAGGTTTACCAGGCCATCCGTGGGTTTAACAGCGATCGCCGCATCCATGTGCTTTCGGTGTACGGCGGCCAATCCATTGACCGGCAGATTCAGCAGCTGCGCCGGGGTACCCAGGTGGTGGTCGGCACGCCAGGCCGGATCTTAGACCTGCTGAATCGCGGGGACCTATCCCTGGGCCAGCTTAACTGGCTGGTGCTGGACGAGGCGGATGAGATGCTCAACATGGGCTTCATCACCGATGTCGAAAAGATTTTGGCCCAGGCTCCCTCAGAGCGACAGACGGCCTTTTTCTCCGCCACCATGGCCCCGGAAATCCGGGCCCTAGCCACCAAGTTTCTGCGATCGCCGGTCACCATCACCGTCGAGCAGCCCAAGGCTACCCCAACCCGCATCGTCCAAACCGGCTATGTTCTGCCACGGGGCTGGAGCAAGGCCCGGGCGCTGCTGCCCATTTTGGAGATGGAAGACCCCGAGTCGGCCATTGTATTTGTGCGCACTCGCCGCACCGCCGCCGACCTCACCCGCCAGCTGCAGGCGGCGGGCCACAGCGTCGACGAATACCACGGCGACCTGAGCCAGTCCCAGCGGGAGCGGCTAATGCTGCGCTTTAAGCAGCGGCAGGTGCGCTGGGTCGTAGCCACCGACATCGCCGCCCGCGGCCTGCATGTGGATGATCTCACCCATGTGATCAACTATGACCTGCCGGAGAGCCCTGAGAGCTACGTGCACCGCATTGGCCGCACGGGCCGGGCCGGTAAGGAAGGGGTGGCCATCAGCCTGGTGCATCCCCTAGACAAGCACAAGATCCGGTCCATCGAGAAACACACTAAACAAAAGCTGGAGTGGACTAATATCCCCACCCGCGCTGACATTGAAGCCCGCCACCTGCAGAAGCTGAAGGCGGAAATGGAGGCGGTGCTGGTGGGGGAGCGAGTGGCCTC
>JBCCAG010000040.1:0-13604 GCA_039814955.1 Cyanobacteria bacterium P01_A01_bin.135 | reverse complement strand
GGCCCGCTCTTGGATGAACGACTCTACCTGCTCGACGTTTTCGCGACTGCCGATGATCAAGGGCGATCGCTGGTGCAAGGCCCCGGGAACTTCATCCAAAACGGGTTGGGTACCGGTACTGGCGCTTCCCCCCGCCTGCTCCGCTAAGAAGGCTAGGGGAGCGGTCTCATAGAGCAGCCGCAGCTTGCCCTCGGGCTTCTTGGTCGTCCCTGGATATAGGAATACACCGCCCTGAAACAGGATGCGGTGGAAATCTCCTACCAAGGCCCCGCTGTAGCGCGCCGAATAGCCTTCATGACGGTGCATGTAGCGGATATAGTCGCGAATTGATTCGTCCCACTGCCAGAAGTTGCCCTCATTGACGCTATAGATAGGGCCATGGGCAGGGATTTCCACGTTCTCTTTAGAGAGGATAAACTCTCCCAAACTGGGGTCTAGGGTAAACGCATGTACCCCGCTGCCAACGGAATAGACAAACATGGTGCTGGGGCCATAGAGGATGTAGCCCGCTGCAATCTGCTTGTGGCCAGCCTGCAGCAGGTCTTGCGCGCTGCCGTCTAAATCTTCCCCCTCTTGGCGGCGGATGGCGAAAATGGACCCGACGTTGAGATTGATGTCGACATTAGAGGAGCCGTCAATGGGGTCGTAGAGCAGGGTGTAGCGGCCAATGGGGCAATTTTCAGGGATGTAATAAGGCTCATCCATCTCCTCTGAGGCCAGGCGACAGACGACGCCGCTCTGCTTTAGCACGGAGATGAACACATCGTTGGCGTAGATGTCCATCCGCTTGACGGCTTCCCCTTGAACGTTGGTACGTCCGGTAAAGCCTAATGCGTCTTCAATTAACCCAGCGCGAGTCAGACGCCGCGCAATCATCTTGCCTGCCAAAGCAATGCGGTCCATCAAGATGCTTAAGTCTTGGTCTTCGGGGGCAACTTGCTGTAGGTGCTGTAGGACGTGGCGAGACAGCGTGGTGGTGTCTCTATCCAGCGCGCCCTGTTCATTCAAGCTTCGATTTAGCTGCTGATCGACAGCCATCAGGTATCCTCCCTGGTCCTGGACACTTTTTATAGTACGGAGGGTTTCTGGGGTTGGCTCAGAACTTTAAGATGAGCTACAGAACTGCGGCATGGACTGACCGAAATCAGTCGCGGTTAGGGGGTTGAGGGGGTCGGGGTCGCCTCACCATTCCAAATACAGCCGTGCTATAGTTGGGGGAGGTGATATCAATCCAGGCTTGTCCTGGTGGTTAGCCTGCACCTGTCGTTTAGTAAGCTTAGGAGGCGATGCCCATGCAAGAGAGTAGTAAACACACGGGTCTGATGGTTGATGTACACTGGCTGTGTGCCAGGGCTGTGCGCTAACCAATCAGTTTTCCTTCTCTTGAAGGCTTGCTGGGATCGGTAAGGGTTCCTCCTGGCAGTCAAGTTTTAACCTGATGACCCACTAGACCGCTCTTACCTCTGGCAATAGCGTCGCGGCAGTAGATCTACAGAACTACACGCCTCAGCTATTTCCCCCTGGTAAGAGCGGATAGCTTTTAAAAGGGGGTATGCCAATCTTCATACCCGTTCCGTAATAAAAAAATCTGTGGCTTCTCCCCACTGGCTCACGGCAAGGCCGCACCACTCTCTACTAGGTGCGTCTGTAGCATCACTACACAGCTAAACTTTCAAGAAAAGGTCCTGATTCAGGGCCTTTTTTTATTGCCTATATAAGAGCCGATTACCCAAGTTCGAATCTCAATTTTCCAGGATCGCCACCGACGGCTGAAAATCTGCCACCTGCCGAAAGTGGCAAATTTTCCTACCACAGTCAGCCATAAAGTCTTCGTCGATACGGCCAGCTTTCTAAGCTTAAATTAAGCTTGCTCTAATTTCGCACTTATAAAGCAACGGCTGATATCATAAACGCTTGCTCAGATAAGGGTACAGCGTTTGTTAACTGTCAGCTGCGATCGCCATTAATACATAAAGAAACGTGAATTAAAAGCTTAAAGAATCCTTTGATTTTTCTTAGGTTGTACTTAATTTTTTACTAAAGCTACGTTAATCTTCGCGCCATAGATTTAGCGTTGAAGCAGCAATGCTGTCTCGATAACTCTGTGTGAGGATGATGATGAAAGTAAGTTTTTTACGCGCATTGATCGCTACCCCTGCGCTACTTGGACTGGGTTTTGTGGTAGCGCCCACAGCGCTAGCCAATGCTCCTAGTGACGCTGTGCTCTCCGAGGTATCCGCTTATGAGAGCGATTCAGAGTCCCAAGTGACTTCCGTTTCTCAGCTCTCTGACGTGCAGCCCACCGACTGGGCATTTCAGGCGCTTCAGAACCTGATTGCTCGCTACGGCTGTATCGCGGGTTACCCCGACGGCACCTACCGCGGCTTCACGGCCCTGAGCCGCTACGAATTCGCTGCTGGCCTCAACGCTTGTCTAAACAACATTACGGCTAACCTGGACCAAATCCAGCTCAACCAGCAGGACATCGCCACCCTGAACCGTCTGCAGCAGCAGTTTGAGGACGACCTAGCTGACCTGCGCGGCCGCGTTGACTCTCTCGAAGCACGCACCGCCGAGCTGGAGGCCAACCAGTTCTCCACCACCACCAAGCTCAGCGGTGAAGTGCTGTTTGTTCCGGCATTCTCCATCGCTGAAGATGACGATGCCTTCGACGATGAGGCGATCTTCGGCTACCGGGCTCGCCTTAACTTTGACACCAGCTTCACGGGCGAAGACCGGTTGCGCACTCGTCTAGAAGCAGAAGAGCTGATCGACTTCTCGGGAGACCAGCTTGGCTTTCAGGCTGGTGGTGATAGCGACGGCAGTTTTGAGCTAGACGACCTCATCTATAGCTTCCCGCTGGGGCCCGTTGAGTTCGTTGTCGGCGCTAACGGCTTAGACATTGATAATGACTACAGCAACTCCATCAGCCCCCTAGATAGTTCCGGTAGCGGCGCGATCTCCGAGTTCGCCGACCCCCGTCAGTATGAACAGGCTTTCCCCGGCAGCGGCGCTGGCCTAGGCGCTTCCATTGGCTTAATCGACAACGACGACATTGGCCTCAGCCTAGATGTGGGCTATGTCGCTGATGACCCCTCTAGCCCTGAGGCTGAGGAAGGCCTCTTCAATGGAGACTATGCGGCATCTGCCCAGCTTACCTTCACCAGCGGCTTAGTCGACGCGGGTGTAATGTACTCAAACTCCTATGCCGGTAGCGCCGATGAGTTCGACCAAGGCGTGTATGACCTCGATGACATCGGTGCCACTGAAGCGAATACCGTTGGTGCTCAGGTGAACTTCAAGATTGCCGACATCTTCGAAATTGGTGGCGGCATCGCTTACAGCGACTTTGACCCCAGCGGCGGCGAAGATAACTTTGAGATGTGGAGCTACCAGGGCACCATTGCGGTTAATGACCTCATCAACGACGGCGACCTGCTGGGGATCTTGGTTGGCGTTCCGAGCTACACCCGTGACTTGGAAGGTCAAACCGATGATACGGCGCTGCTCGCTGAAGTGTTCTACCGCTACCGCCTCAGCAACAACATCGACATCACCCCGGCTGTGATCGTCAACACCGATCCATTCAACGAAAACGACAACGATGCTACCGTCATCGGTGCCATCCGGACGCGCTTCCGCTTCTAAGGGCTGAGGCCGAGTCGTTCAGACGGTTGGAGCCGCTTTGACAATCTCGCAGATGGCCTGAGGAACCACTTCCGAGGGCTGTCTGCAGATAGATTTTACGATTTCATTACAAATTGCTGGCCTCACCCCCTGCCCGGGACAAGAAAATTCTGCTAATCTTACGTTTAGGTTAGAGAGACACCATGCTCTACTAGCTTTTTCAATTAGCTTGATACTTGTCTCAAGGTGTGAGGACAATCTGTGATGAAAACATTTCTGAAGGCTTTGCTAGTTGCACCAGCGCTGCTGGGTGTGACTGTGGCTGCTTCTATTCCTGCGATCGCTTCCGAGCTTGAGCAGACTGAGCTGAACCAGCTCAACGAGTACGCCGCTGAGGGTGAGAACGCTCAGTCCCAGGTAACTTCCGTTTCTCAGCTCTCTGACGTGCAGCCCACTGACTGGGCATTCCAGGCACTGCAGAACCTGATTGCTCGCTACGGTTGTATCGCGGGTTACCCCGACGGCACCTATCGCGGCTTTACGGCTCTGAGCCGCTATGAGTTCGCTGCTGGCCTCAACGCTTGCCTAAACAACATTACGGCTAACCTGGACCAAATCCAGCTCAACCAGCAGGACATTGCCACCCTAAACCGCCTGCAGCAGCAGTTCGAAGATGACCTAGCTGATCTGCGCGGCCGTGTTGACTCTCTGGAAGCTCGCACCGCTGAGCTAGAGGCCAACCAGTTCTCCACGACCACTAAGTTGAACGGTGAAGTCATCTTCGCTCAGCAGTTCGCTTTCAACACTGACGACGCCTTCTCTGATGAAGACGAAGCGACCTTCGGCTACCGGGTTCGCCTGAACTTCGACACCAGCTTCACTGGCGAAGACCGCCTGCGGACTCGCTTCCAGGCGCGCGATCTTCCCGACATCGGTGGTGATCCAGTGGGTCGCTCCTTCTCTGGCGGTGGCGATGGCGACTTCGTCCTCGATGACCTGGTCTACACCTTCCCCCTCGGCCCTGCTGAGATTGTTGTCGGTGCTAACAGCATCGGTGCTGATGACTTCGTAGCCAGCACCATCAGCCCGCTAGACAGCGCTAGCAGTGGTTCTGTGTCTGACTTCGGCTTCCCGGCCCAGTACGGCATCGCCATTCCTGGCGACGCAGGCTTGGGTGCGGTTGTTCAGCTGAGCGACAACTTCAGTTTTGACTTCGGCTACTCCGCTGGCGATGCTGCTAGCCCTAACGATGAAGAGGGTCTATTCAACGGCTCCTACGGTGCGATTGCTCAGGTCACCTTCCTGAGCGACCTGTTCGACGCTGCTATTACTTACGCCAACGCATACGATCCTGATGGTGATGACTTTGGCATCGGCGGCCGTCCTGCTGTAGCTAACACCTACGGCGGTCAGATCAACTTCCGCCTGTTTGACAACGTCCTTGAGCTGGGTGGCGGCATCGCTTACGTTGACATCGAGAGCATCAGTGCGCTGGATGACTTTGAAGTCTGGAGCTACCAGGGTACTCTCGCGGTCAATGATCTGCTTGGTGAAGGTAACCAGCTTGGCGTCGTAGCCGGTGTTGCACCTTACACCGCTGACTTCGGCGACGGCGACACTAGCTTCTTGGCTGAGGTCTTCTACCGCTATCAGTTGAACGACAACATCTCTATCACGCCTAGCCTCGTCTACATCGACGATCCTGACTTCGGTGGCGATGGTGACTTCGATGACAGCTTCATCGGCAACATCCGGACGACTTTCCAGTTCTAAGCTTGATTCGTCTAATTGGTTAAGCTCTCACACAGCTTAAAAGGCACGGGCCCTAGGGCCCGTGCCTTTTACTATTTGGGATTGTTTGGCTACTGCAATCGCTAAAGAAAAATTTCTATAAACCAACGAAACCCCGGCGATAAACCGGAGTATACTGGGAAATAGATCCTAAAGCAGTACTTGTGCAACTCTCAACCAAAAGCGAATACGCATTGCTGGCCCTTCTGGAGCTGGCTGGCCACTATGCCACTGGAGAACCCCTACAAATCCGGCAGATTGCGGCAGACCAAGCAATTCCAGATCGATACCTTGAGCAGCTTCTGGCCACCCTTAGACGCTCAGGCTTGGTGCGAAGTCAAAGAGGAGCTAAAGGCGGCTATCTGCTAGCTCGGGAACCTTGGAACATTAGCCTGCTAGAGGTGTTGAGCAGTGTTGAAGGTCTAGGTACCCAGGCTCCCCTACCGCCGACGGCCTCTCTGTCGAGCTTGGTTGTGCACGGCGTGTGGCGAGAGGCCCAGGAGGCTGCTGATACGGTGTTGAAAGGCTACACCCTCCAGGATTTAGCCACGCAGCGCGAGGCAAAACAGCAGGCGGATATTATGTACTACATTTAAGTAAGAGCTCCCTTGAGGCGTTAAACTTTAACCCCGCATTTCTCGCTTCTCAATCAGAGTAAGGTCTAACTACTATGCGCATTGCTCAGAGCATTACCGACCTAATTGGCCGTACGCCGCTTGTCCAGCTTAATCGGCTTCCTGCAGCGGAGGGGTGCGTAGCTACGATTGTCGTTAAGCTAGAAAGCCTCAATCCGTCTGCCTCCGTAAAGGATCGCATTGGCATCAGCATGATTGAGGCAGCGGAGCAAGAAGGTAAAATTACGCCGGGTCAAACGACTTTGGTAGAGCCAACCTCGGGTAACACCGGTATTGCGCTGGCGATGGCTTCGGCGGCGAAGGGCTATCGCCTCATCCTCACCATGCCCGATACCATGAGCAGCGAGCGGCGGGCGATGCTGCGAGCCTATGGCGCTCAGCTAGAGCTTACCCCCGGCATGTGGGGCATGGGTGGCTGCATTCAACGAGCGCAGGAGCTTGTAGATGAGCTTCCCGATGCCTACATGCTGCAGCAGTTCAGCAATGGGGCCAACCCCAAGGTGCACCGGGAGACCACTGCCCAGGAAATTTGGGACGACACCGAGGGAACGGTGGATATCTTGATTGCCGGTGTTGGCACTGGCGGCACGATTACCGGTGTGGCAGAAGAGCTCAAGCAGCGTAAGCCTAGCTTTCAGGCGATCGCCGTTGAACCAGCCAACAGCCCTATCCTTTCTGGTGGCCAGCCCGGACCCCACAAAATTCAGGGAATTGGTGCCGGGTTCATTCCCCATGTACTGCGCAAAGAGCTAATCGATGAAGTGGTCACAATCACTGACGACGAGGCGATCGCCTATGGACGCCGACTGGCACGGGAGGAAGGGTTGCTGTCGGGGATATCGACGGGGGCTGCCCTGGCGGCAGCGATCAAAGTCGCCCGCCGCCCTGAGAATGATGGCAAGCTAATTGTCATGGTCCAGCCTAGCTTTGGCGAGCGCTACTTGAGCACGCCCCTGTTTCAAGATGCGGAGCTAGCGGCGACGCGGTAGCGGCGTCTAACGCCTAGATCGTCAGGGGAAATGGCAGTAAAATAAGCCATGGCCACCAACTACTACCAGCTTCTGCAACTGCCCCTCGAAGCCAGCCAGCAAGACATTAAGCAGGCCTACCGGCGCTTAGCGAAGCAGTTCCACCCCGACAGTAACCGTACCATTGGTGACCATGAGCATATCAGCCGCCTCAATGCGGCCTATGAGGTGCTAGGCGACCCCAGTAAGCGGCGTCAGTACGATGTTCAACTGCGCTACTCCGTCGAAGGCCAACGGCCTCCCCGCCGCAACAGTTCCACCCCGCAAACAGGCAAGCCCCGCCGCCCCTCCTCTGGACAAACCACTGATGCCCAGATGAAGACATGGCTGAAGGCCGTCTATGGCCCAGTCAATCGTTGCCTCGCCGCCATCTTGGGCTCCCTCGACAGCGCCTTAGATCAGCTCGCCCTAGACCCCTTTGACGACGAGCTGATGGAAGAGTTTGTCACCTACATCGAGGCCTGCCGTGACGACTTAGACAATGCCCAGCGGCTATTTCGCTCTACCCCCAACCCCAGCAGCGCGGCAGGGACAGCATCGGGCCTCTATTACTGCCTCAACCAGGTGGGGGATGCGCTAGATGAGTTTGAGCGATTTACCAGCTGCTACAACGAGCATTACATTCACACGGGCCAAGAGCTGTTTCGCATCGCTCGGCAACTGCACCGAGAAACCCAGGCCTCATTACAAAACTTGGTCTAGTCTAGATTTCACAGCGTGGTGGGTATAGGCAATCATTTCGCCCACCACCGAGCGAGCCCCGCTGCTGGTACGCCACCAGCGCGACGCATCATAGTCGCGGGGCGGCAACGCTAAAACGCCTAGCTGAATGGTGGGCAGCGCCGCCTGAAACAGCTCCCAACTGCGCCGGGTATGGGGCCCCAAAGAGCAGAGGTTGGCTGCGGTTGGTGTGATGCCAGCCTGCTGCAGCCCCGCTTTTAGCGCTTGCGCTGCGGATGCGGTACGGCGCAGGGCGATCGCATCATGGGGCAGCAGCAAAATTTTGCTGGCGTCAATACCGAGGGAGACTAGTGTTGCGGCAGAAAGATCAGCGAAGGTGGAATAGCGAGTCAGGTGTCCCGCATGGAGAAGCGGACTCCCCATCGCAACGATCAGTTGGTAGCCTCCCTCGCGGAATTCGGTGGCGATCATCTCTAGGGCGTAGTCCGGGAGCCAGCCCTCAACGATCAGCAGCTCAGCATTCTGAGTAGGCCGGTTGGGGGCCAGGAGCGGGTAGACATCTACGGCAATCATCGCCGCCGTGGCGATCCCACAGAGGAGCATCGCCATCCCGTAACGTAAGACCTGCCAACTTCGCCGAAGGTAGCCCATAGCTGAGACTTTGAAACCTAGATCTTGAAAACCATTCCTGTCTTAGCACAGCTTTGTGCTAGTCAAATCCGACTACACTAGTACTGACAAATGCAATCAGCCAGTACGTGGAGGAAGGCGCTATGGCAGGTGGACAACTGCTGCTTGTTGACGATGAGCCGGGGCTGCGGGAGGCCGTTCAGGCTTACCTAGAAGACAGCGGCTTTGCTGTGCAGGTGGCTAGCAACGCTACCGAAGGCTGGGAGAAGCTGCAGCAGTTTTTACCTGACCTAGTGATTACAGACATCATGATGCCCAAGGTGAATGGCTACGAGTTTTTGAAGCAGATGCGTGAGGACGATCGCCTCAAGACTCTGCCCGTTATCTTTTTAACTGCCCGCGGCATGACCAGCGATCGCATTCAGGGCTACCAAGCCGGCTGCGACGCTTACATCTCCAAGCCCTTCGACCCGGATGAGCTAGTGGCGGTGGTGGAAGGGCTGCTAGAGCGCCGCTCAGCGGTGCGCTCAGAAGTTGCAGGGGGTGAGAACCCTGACATCGCCGAGATGGCCCGCCAAATTGCAGAAATCCGCACCATGCTGGGGCAGCGCAGCAACCTCACCCAGCCCACGGCCTCGGTAGATATTGACTTTACCCCCCGGGAAAAAAGCGTACTGGATCTGGTGGCGGAGGGACTGATGAACAAGGAAATTGCCCGCCGCCTCGATACCAGCGTCCGTAACGTTGAAAAGTACGTCAGCCGGTTGTTCAGCAAAACGGGCACTAACAGCCGCACTGAGCTGGTGCGCTATGCCTTGGAGAATGGCTTGACGAATTAGTATGACTTGACGAATTGGTCCTGCAGCTAGAATTCGCCGTAGGGCGTGAGAACGACGATCATCTCATCCACGTAGGCATCCATCTCGTTGAAGCGGCTGTCGGTAGAAGGGTAGGGGGTGTCGCCAATCAGGGTCTGATAGGCTTGAGATTTAGCCGAGGCGTCATCCACCGCTAGCCGCAAGATTAGATCGTTGGCGTACTGGTCTACTTGGCTGTTGTCTAGCAAAACCGTACCGCCGTAGTCCCAGCCAAAGCCTAAGATTTCAAACGAGCCCGCCACCGACTTTAGCTCCTCTAGGCTCATCCCAACATGAATCCCCTCTGGGGTCTGCCACTGGGGGCCAAGCTGGCGTACCTCTAACACATCAGACTGGCTAGCGTCTGTCCAAAGGACGCTAATCGTCTCGCCGTTGGCTAGCGTAATATTCGTTCCAGATTCCGTTAGACCCTCCCCGACATCCACTTGGGTATCTTCTAAATTTTCTTCCCCAAATAGATTCGCAAGCTGATCGCGGCTGGTTTGGCGGGTGATGGGACCAAGCCGCTCCCCTGGAATTATCGTCGTGTCAACTGCTGGCTCAGGGGCAGCGGCTGTCGGCGCGCTGTCGGTCGCTGGAGCCTCAGCTACGGTGGAGCTAGGATCGGGTAGACTGTCTTCAGCTTTATTTGACGTTAATGGCTCGCCGCATCCGACGGCAATTAGGCCAATCAGGGCTAGCCAAGGTAGGGATGGACGAACAGTCATAGCAAGTGGCCCCTTGTAAACGGAATGATTCCTAAACCAGCCAGAAAAGTGGCCAGAAAAATTGACGATACCTGTACTCTAGCGCCTCTTTTGATAGCAGAGGGCGATCGCTTTGCCACTTCTTAACTTGTCACCACTTGCCACTTCGGACAATCAGCCGACTTACCGCCAAGTTTGTAATCCTTAACGTTTGCAATCTTTAACACAAAGGGAGCTACTTTTTTGTCTGGAGAGGAGCAAATTACAATTTTGCGCCTTATGATAGAGTCGTGAGCTCTGCAATAAACTGCATTAAGATTCTGCAACAAACTGGAATAAAGCAAAATACTACGACAAATCACAAATCAAGGATACCCCTGATGGATCAGCACATCCCTAAGCAAAACCTTATCGATACTCACATCGAATCCTACGATCGGCTGCTCTCTCCAGCGGAACTCATCGCCCAGCTCCCCGTGAGCGAAGCGGCGATGAATACAATCATTCGAGGGCGAGAGGCGATCGCCGACATTATCGACGGCAACGATTCCCGTAAGTTCATCATCGTCGGCCCCTGCTCCATTCATGACCTGGACGTCGCCATGGACTACGCCCGCCGCCTCAAGGGTCTGGCTGACCGGGTCAGCGATCGCCTGCTGCTGGTGATGCGAGTCTACTTCGAGAAGCCACGCACCACCGTAGGTTGGAAAGGGCTGATCAATGACCCCATGCTTGATGGTTCCTTTCATGTTGAGCATGGTCTGCATGTGGCCCGTCAACTGCTGCTGCGGTTGGCAGAGCTGGGGTTGCCTGCCGGCAGCGAGGCCTTAGACCCCATCATGCCTCAGTACATCAGCGATTTGGTCTCTTGGTACGCCATCGGTGCCCGCACCATCGAATCTCAGACCCACCGGGAGATGACCAGTGGCCTGTCGGTGCCCGTTGGCTTAAAGAACGGCACGGATGGCAACATCAAAGTCGCTATTGATGCTCTGCAGGCTTCCCGCAACCCCCACCATTTCCTGGGTATCAATCCCGATGGTCAAGTGGGCGTCATGCGCACCAAAGGCAACCCCTACGGCCACGTGATTCTGCGAGGTGGGGGCGGCAAACCCAACTGCGACATCGACACCGTGCGTTGGGTGGAATCGACCCTGGCAGAGCGGGGGCTACCCCAGCGGCTCGTCATTGACTGTAGCCACGGCAACTCCAACAAAGATCACCGGCGACAGCCCTTAGTGGTCCAGCAGATCGTCGACCAGATTCTACAAGGGAACCGCTCGATCATCGGCATGATGCTGGAGTCCAATATCAACGAAGGCAACCAGTCTATCCCTAGCGATCGCGCCGAACTCAAGTACGGGGTCTCCATCACCGACAAGTGCATTAGCTGGAAGGAAACCGAAGCGCTGATTCTGAACGTCTACAATCAGCTTGCGGCTCCCGTCGCTGCCGGTAGCCGGTAGCCCGCTCTCCTGCTACCCTTCATGTGGACCCAAACCAGCGGCACCTGGATCAATGTGTTCACCGTGCTGATTGGGACGGGCCTGGGTCTGTCCCTACGCGATCGCCTGCCCGAGGCGATGCAGCGGGTGATTACCCAAGGTTTGGGTCTGATTACGCTGCTCATTGGCTTAGAAATGGGGCGCAGCCTGCTAGACCTGCAGGCGGGGGTGGTAGACGGCGTGATTGTGGGGCTGCTGGCGCTCGTCATTGGCGGCATGCTGGGGGAATGGTGGCAAATAGAAGGCCGGCTTGAGCGGGTTGGGGACTGGCTGAAGCGCCGCTTTCGTGGCCAGGGCCGCTTTACTGAAGGGTTTGTAGCCGCCAGCCTGCTGTTTTGCATTGGTCCCTTGGCCCTTATCGGCAGCCTCAACAACGGCCTCACGGGAGACAACACCCTGCTGGTGATTAAAGCGGCAATGGATGGCCTAGCCTCCATTGCCCTCACCAGCACTTTTGGTATGGGGGTGGGCTTTTCTGCCCTGCCGATTTTGCTGTACCAAGGGGGGCTTTCCCTGGGAGCGGCGCAGTTTGCCCAGGTGCTGCCAGATCCCGCCACCTCCCCGGCTATTTTGACGGCAACGGGGGTGGGGGGCTTAATCATTGTGGGGCTGGGGCTAACGCTCCTGGAGGTGGGCAAGGTTCGCATTGCCTCCCTGCTGCCGGCCTTGGCACTCGCCCCCTTGCTGTATGGGTTGGGGGTGATGGTGACAGCAGTAATCGGGGGATGAGGGGGAAATTTCACCGCCGCTGTGGCGGTTTTCTCGCCCCTGGTGCGGATGAGACTTAGTCTTCAGGTGGATACCATGAAGGGGTAAGCGCTTGGCGAACCCGGTTCATATTGGCTAGCGGTAGGTTTAATGCTGTTGCCTTGGTAACCCGAGCCGCTGAAGCGCGCAGGAGGTAACACCATGAATCAATTTAAGACGGTTGGTTTACTCGGACTGCTGAGCGGTCTTTTAATTGCCATTAGCTACTGGATTATCGGTGGTACCGGTGGTGCCCTGATTGGAGTTGTGATAGCGGCGGTGATGAACCTGGGGTCTTGGTACTACTCAGACAAGATTGCCCTGTCGGCATACCGAGCCCAGCCCGTTGGCCCCAACGAGGCTCCAGGACTGTATCAGATGGTGCAACGCCTCAGCGATCGCGCTGGGTTGCCTATGCCGGCGGTGTACATCATCCCCACCGAGTCATTGAATGCCTTTGCCACCGGCCGTGACCCAGAGCATGCGGCTGTAGCGGTGACCAAGGGACTGATGGCGATGCTGCCCGAGGACGAGCTAGAAGGCGTCGTTGCCCACGAGATGACCCACATCCGTAACCGCGATACCTTGACCCAGGCGGTCGCCGCTACGTTGGGCGGCGCGATTTCGTTCCTGGCGCAGATGATGAGCTATAGCATGTGGTTCGGCGGCATGTCTCGCGATGGCGACCGGGGCGGCAACCCCTTGGGAATGCTGCTGACGGTGATGCTGGCCCCGATGGCTGCGACGGTGATTCAGCTTGGCATCTCCCGCACCCGGGAGTACAGCGCTGATGCGGGTGCCGCAGAAATTACCGGCAACCCCCGCGCCCTAGCCAGCGCCCTGCAGCGCCTAGACCAAAGCGCCCGCCGGATGCCAATGGAGGCCAACCCCTCCTTTGAGCCGCTGCTGATCATGAACGCGCTGCCCAAGGCTGGGTTCAACAGCCTGTTTTCCACCCACCCCTCTACGGAGGACCGAATCCAGCGGCTGCTGGAGATGGAGCGCCAGCAGGGCGCTGTTGCAACGCGCTAGCCATCGCGTTTTGAAGGAGCAGTGCACCGCTGCTCCTTGCTGCTGTTTACCAAAGGAGATTTAACAACTATGTCTACCGAAGACCAGAACATGGGTATCCCCGAAGCGGGCGCGGCCCCTGGCGATGAAGCTATTGTTAAAGCCGGTGGCCTCAATGACCCCACTACACCGCCCGAATACCCCATGAGTACGGCGGCAATCGGCCAAGAAACGGAAGCCCTGATCAATGCCCTGCGCACCCGCGCCATGGCAGAAGCTAATGCTGCTGGCACCTTCGCCTACGAGACCTACATGAATGCAGTCCGCAAAGCGCGGCAGTCCATTGAGGAGGAGAAGCTGGTGAAGCCCAACGAGCTAGAGGATG
>JBCCAG010000335.1:0-4840 GCA_039814955.1 Cyanobacteria bacterium P01_A01_bin.135 | reverse complement strand
CTACACCTAGTTGGTGATAGGTGCTCGCCGCACTGTAATGGTCACCAGATGCCTCGAAGATTTGGAGTGCTTTTTGATAATAAGCGATCGCCTCATCAAAGCGCTGCTGCTTTTGGGCAACTATACCTAGTTGGTGATAGGCGCTCGCCGCACTGTAGTGGTCACCAGATGCCTCGAAGGTTTGGAGTGCTTTTTGATAATAAGCGATCGCCTCATCAAAGCGCTGCTGCTTTTGGGCAACTATACCTAGCTGGTGATAGGCGCTCGCCGCACTGTAGTGGTCACCAGATGCCTCGAAGGTTTGGAGTGCTTTCTGATAATAAGCGATCGCCTCATCAAAGCACCGTTGCCGGTAAGAAATGTTACCTAACTGGTGATAGTCAGATGCTGCACTGTAGTGGTTTCCTGCAGCTTCTTTGATTTGCAAGGCTGTATCATAGTAGGCGATCGCCTCATCAAAGCGCCGCTGGTCCTCAGCAACCATGCCCAATTGATGATTGATAATAGCAATTTCGTTGTTGATGTTAGGATCGCCAAGTGATGCTAGCTCATCTAAAATTTCCTGATAAATAATACGAGCGTCATCGAGATTCCCAACCGTAAATTCATAATTAGCTTCTTCAACTCGAATGTACATCCACAGATCAAACGCGTCTTTTCCATTAGCCTTTACCTCCTCCAAATGTAAACCTACCCGCCGAAGCACCCGCTGCTTCATTGGCAGAAACTCTGCCTTGCGACTGGTACGCCCATACAACTCACCGAGCGCCTGCAAGATGTACTGAACATAAGCCCAAGAGCCCTGTTGCTCCCCAAATCGGAGCTGCCGCAGCAGATTCGGCTCCTCCGCCCGCAAAACAAACCGCGCCAGCTCCGCCTGGTCCACCAGCCGCTTACGATAGGTATCCGCCAGCCCTGCATAGAAAATCAGTAGTTTTCTTTCCAGCGCCGTCACTGCCTCCCCGCTCCCCTCCAACCGCTGCCGTAGATACCAAGGCAGCGTCGGATGCAGCTTATAAATCGTCTCGCCTAGCAGCTCCACAATGCTAGCCGCCTCCGCCTCCCGCAAAATCACCAGCCAGTCCTCCTTCTGCAGATTCTCCCCAAACACAGCCCGATACGCTTGCCCATCCTCGTCGTCAGGATTGCCAGAAAACGAGCCTAGCCAGTCCGCATTCACTCGCTCCGTAAACAGCCCCAAAAACGGCAAATGCCGCCGCGCCTTCACGGACAACGCCACAAACGAATAGTCCAGCGACACCACCAGCGACCGCTCCCGCCCCTCCTCCTCCGGCGCACTAAACGTATCCAGCCCCCGCCGCAGTGCCTCCACCAGCGCCCCCGGCGTCTGCCGCCTCAAGTGCGGCAGCACCACCCGCAGCGACAGCGGATGCCCCCCCAGCAAATCAAACAGCTCCAAATATTCCGGCGCTAGCGTCCCCCGGTCCACCCCCGCCGTCTGTAAAATCCTCGCCGCCAGCACCTCCGCATCGGGCCGCGCTAGCCCGCTCAAGGCCACCAGGGCATAGCCGCAGTCCAGCCAGGGCTCCTCCCGCCGACTGGTCACCAGCACCCAGGTGGGGCTCCCCTGCACCGCCTTCAAAAAGGCCGTCAGCCGCCCCCGCTCCTCCGCGCTCAGCAGCGGCTCATTTCCCGCCGGGAACCCCGCCACCGGCTCCAGGTTGTCCCACACCAGCAGGCAGGGGTTCTGATGCAGATAGTTCAGCACCACCGCCTCCTGCTGCTCAGCTTGATACCGCGCAAACTGGTCACCCCCCAAGGCGCGCCCAATCCGGTTCACCACATTGCTCAGCGTCGCCCCGCCCTCAAAGGAGGTAAAGAAAATGCCCCCGGTGCGCCCCTGGGTATCTTCTAGCCAGCGGGCAAAGCCAATGGCGAGCTGCGTTTTGCCCACGCCCCCCATCCCCTTCAGCAACACCACCGAGTTCTGTCTGTAGGCCCGCTCCAGCCGCAAAATGTCGTAGTCCCGCCCCACAAAGCCGTAGGCACCGGCCTCCGGCAGGTCCACCACCTGAGTCTCCTGGATACCATAGGGCGCGGCATCTCCCTCGGCTTGGGCTATCAGCGCCGCGAAGCTCTCCACCTCCTGCTTGGGGGTAAAGGGAACGTAGGGCTGCTGGCGATACAGCACCGGCACCATCCAGTCCTGCAGGGGCCGCTCGCCTTTGGGGCTTCGCCGCTGCGGCGCATTCAGCATTGACAGCCGCCCCGCCGCCACCGCTTCCGACACGCTGCTGCCGCGCACCAGCTCCCCGTAAAAGCGGCCCATAAACTGCTTCGCCGCCTCCGCGTAGACGCTGTAGGCCATGGCAACTACACCTTGCGCCCCCGCCGCCACAAACCGCGTCGCCACTGAAGAAAACTTCTCGCCCCCCTCCTGGGCCGATTTGCAGGCGTTGAGCACAAACACCGGCACCCGGCAACTCATCAGGCTCTGGGCAATGCGGTCCGCATTCACCACGTCTGCCTTGCCGTCCAGCGTCTCAAACACCAGTTGCCCCTGCCCTGTCTCCCCCGTGAGCTGGTACTGGGGCGCGCGCGCCTCGGGGTCAAAGGTACCATGACCGTCAAAGTGGACGATGTGATAGAAGCCGTCGCGGTGGGCGTTTAGCTCTTGTTCAAAGGCGGCAAAGGTGGGCGGGCGCAGCACCTTTAGGTTCACGTACTGGCGTATAGGTTTCAGTGCTTCTAGGATGTGGCGGGCGATGGTCTGGAAGGCTACGTCTCGCTCGTCGTAGGGACGGGCAATCACCAGCAAAATGTTCAGCTTGTCGTTGGGCAGGGCGGGCAGCTCTGGTCGCACCATATACCCGGACAGGGAGCGGTATATACCCGCCAGTTTGGGGGCTAGAAATTGGTCGTCGGGGGAGTAGAGTAACTCCCAGGGCAAATTGAGCACCTGGGGATTGTCCGAAGCGATGCCCACCTCGCAGCGGTCTAGCCCATCGCGGGTGGCCTCTTGGTAGAATTCTCGTGCCTCGTCGCTGCTCTGGAATACCAGGTCAAAGAGCTGCTGCCCCCAGTCCTGAAACTGTCCCTCGACGGCAACGGCCTTATCGGGGTAGATGCCGTAGGGAAAGTCTAAATACTCCTCCAAATACCAGCGCAGCTCGCCCAATATCTCGGCGTCGAAGGGATGGGTGAAGGGAACCTCCGGTGCAGACCGGGGCATCTCCTGCCTCCGCTGCCACGACAGTCGAATCTGGCCACTGACATGCTCAATCAGGAGGCGGTTATGGGCCATGGTCTGCCGAGAGAATAGGGCTATGTGGCAATCTTAGCCAAGAAACTCGCTGGCCGGGGGGCGACGAATGCTACTTACTCTCCTACAAACGCTGCCGCTCTCCGCAGAGGCCTGTTCACGCAGTAGGCAAACATCTCAAAGCACAGCCATCGATCCTTAGAGCACAGCCGCCAACTCTCAAAGCACAAGCGTCGATCCTTAAAGCACAGCTATCGATCCTTAAAGCACAGCTGCCGATCATCAAAGCACAAGCGTCGATCCTTAAAGCACAGCCATCGATCCTTAAAACACAGTCGTCAAGTCTTAAAGCAAAGCCATCGATCTTTAGAGCACAGCCGCTGATCCTCAAAGCGCAGGCATCGATCCATAAAGGTTGACCCATAATCACTTCTTCCAGGGCAAGCGACCATCGATGGAGAGCACCCCTAGAAAACCCCTGCCATCATCAAGGCACGTTAACCAAAAAGGGAACATCACAACCATCCTCAATATCGCCGCCGCCACAATCCCCAAGCTCAAGGGACACATCGCCGTAGCGCACAGATTCCATCGTAGTCAAGACTACTTTTTCCCTGGGGCCAACCGTTCTTAACTAAGATTGAGCTACCCACCCGCTCATCACCCCTTCCTTAACGCCATGTCCCAAACGGTCACTCCCTCAACCGATGCAGCGATCGCCCCAACCGATAGCCCGCCCCGCGCCCAGGTCGCCCTGCGCGGCGTCACCAAGCGCTACGGCAGCTTCACCGCAGTAGAGAACCTTAACCTCGACGTGCCCGCTGGGTCCTACTGCTGTCTGCTGGGCCCATCCGGGTGCGGCAAGACTACAACACTGCGCATGGTGGCCGGCCACGAGGAGATTACCAGCGGTGATGTGCTGATTGGCGATCGCCGGGTGAATGCCCTCCCGCCCACCAAGCGCAACACCGCCATGGTGTTCCAAAACTACGCCCTGTTCCCCCACAAAACCGTGTGGCAGAACGTGGCCTTCGGCCTCAAGATGCGGGGGGTGCCCAAGCCGGAGCGATCGCAGCGGGTGGACGAGATGCTAGAGGTGGTGGGGCTGTCGGCTTTTGCCCACCGAAAGCCGGACCAGTTGAGCGGCGGTCAGCAGCAGCGGGTGGCCCTGGCGCGGGCGTTGGTCACCCGGCCCCAGGTGCTGCTGTTGGATGAACCCCTCAGCGCCTTGGATGAATCCCTGCGGGTGCGTACCCGGGGAGAGCTGCGCAAGCTGCAGCAGCAGTTCGGCATGACCTTTATTCAGGTGACCCACGCCCAGGACGAGGCGTTTTCCCTGTCGGACCAGATTGTGGTGATGGACCACGGCCACATCGAGCAGATTGGGGAGCCTACCGCTATCTTTAACCGGCCCGCCTCCCAGTTTGTGGCCCGCTTCGTGGGGGATAACACCATTTTTGCAGGGAAGGTCGTCGGGGCAGAGGCCTACGGGGAAGGCTACGCGATTCGGCTGGCGGTGCCGGAGGTGGGGGAGCTGATGTGCCTGGGGGATGCGGTGGAGATGGGCATGGAAGCCGCCTGCTGCGTGCGCAGCGATCGCCTTAGCCTGCATCCGGT
>JBCCAG010000709.1:0-2550 GCA_039814955.1 Cyanobacteria bacterium P01_A01_bin.135 | reverse complement strand
CTTAGGCGAGTAGCGATGGAGGTAGCAACACAGTGACGAGCATTTATAGAGGTGGCCGCGGTTTTCGTCAGAACCCTCTACGCAGTCAATCAGGGGTAGCAGAGTGGATCATGTCGGAGGCGCGGCTACAGCAGCAGCTCGACTATGAAGGGCAATTGAAAAGAATGCTTCAGCGAATTCGTCAGTCGCTGAACGCCGAACGCATCCTGTATGCGTCAGCCCTTGAGCTTAGGCAACTGTTTCGGGCTGACCGGGCGATTGTCTACCGCCTGCAGCCGTCAGGCCGCGACTCACAAGCACTCCTCTACCTGAGCATCGCCGCTGCTGATACTGCGAGCTCGTCGCCGTTGGGCTATCCGTCAGGGCTGCATAGCGCTATTTTCTGGGAAACCCTCAACGCCATGGGCACCCAGAACTATCTAATGTTGAACGACCTTGAGCGGTCGGGCCTCCCCGCTGAGCTATACCGACCGTGGCAGCAGGGGGGAGTCCACGCGGCGGCTATCGTAGTCCTTGGAGATCGCGCTGGGCTAATTTGCCTGCACCAATGTACCCTTTCCCGCTCCTGGCAGCCCTACGAGCTAGAGGGTTTGGCCCATGCTGCTACGGAGATTGCGATCGCCGTTGAGCAGGCTGAGCTCTACCAGCAGGTGCAGCTGCTGAATGCGGGGCTGGAGGCCGAAGTGCAAAAGCGGACCGCCCAGGTGCGCAAGGCAACCCTGTTCGACTCGACCCTGAAGCGAATTACCGACAAGGTTCGGGACTCTTTAGACGAAGCCCAAATCTTGCAGACGGCGGTGCGGGAGCTGGCTCTGGTGCTGGGTTTAGGGGGCTGCAACGCCGCCCTCTACGACCTAGAGCAGGAAACCTCAACCATCGTTTATGAATATGCCGACGCCCTGCCCACCTATCGCGGTCGGGTAGCTCAGATGATCGACTCCCCCAAGATCTACCAGCAGCTACAGCAGCATATCTACTTCCAGTTTTGCTCCCTGAGCCCCAACCCTCAGCGGGGCCATGTAGCCCTGCTTGCCTGCCCCATCTTCTTAGACTCAGCGGTGGATGACGAGCCGCACCAGGTTTTAGGAGATCTGTGGCTGGTGCACCACGCCGACCATGTGTTCAATGAGTTCGAGATCCGGCTGGTGCAGCAGGTCGCGAATCAATGTGCGATCGCCATCCGGCAAGCCCGGCTCTACAAAGCAGCGCGATCGCAGGTAGACGAGCTACAAAAGCTCAACCGAATGAAAGACGAGTTTTTGAGCACTGTGTCCCACGAGCTACGCACACCCATGGCCAATGTGAAAATGGCGCTGCGGCTGCTAGAGCTGACTTCCTTATCCGAGCAGCAGCGTAAGTACCTCGATATTTTGGGCGCCGAATCGCGCCGCGAAGCGTCATTAATTGATGATTTGCTTGACATGCAGCGCTTAGAAGCAGACGCCATGCCACTTCACTCCAAAGCCATTCACCTCAATAGTTGGCTCGTGGAGCTAATTGCACCCTTTCAGACCCGGGTGTCTGTGCAGCAGCAAACGCTCACCATGCACATTGTTCCCCCCTCGCTGACAGTCACGAGCGACGCCGAGATTTTATCGCGCATTCTAGCGCAGCTCCTAGACAATGCCTGCAAGTACACCGCTGCTGGCGGCCAAATTGAGCTAATCTGTACAGCGAAGCCCAACGCCCCCGGTGGTCGCCCTGCCGCCTGCATAACGGTAAAAAACCAGGCCCATATCCCAGCAGATGAGCTGCCGCGCATCTTTGAGACCTTCTACCGGATTCCTAAGGCTGACCCCTGGGGTAAATCTGGAACAGGGTTGGGCTTAGCCCTCGTCAAGAAGATGGTAGCCCGACTATCAGGCCTGATTGAGGTAGACAGCTATGATGGATGGACATCTTTCGCCGTTACCCTTCCCGCCGCTGACCCGCCTGAATAACCCCAAGGGCGTCTCCAATCACCTGCGAGTTCATGCCCCGTCGATTCATTCGATTCTTTAAGCACCTCTCTCCCGCCATTGTTTGGGAAACCATTGTGCGCAGCGGTGAGCAGCGGTTGCCGGGGCTAGCGTCAGAAATCGCCTATAGCGCTATTCTGGCCCTGTTTCCGTCAATTCTGGCTATATTTACCGCCATTGGCCTGTTTGCTCCCCTAGAGGCCCGCTTTGAGTCACTGATTGGCCGCTTAAGCCAAATTGTTCCAGTCGAGGCCTTTGAGCTAATCAACGATTTTGCCGCCGAAGTGAGTCGGGGGGGCAACAGCTCGCTATTTTCCGCGAGCTTTATCATCGCTATTTGGATTGCTTCCGGGGCCGTGAGCGCCGCTATGCGTTCCCTAGATGCCATTTACTGCGTGCCCCCTTCCCAGCGGCAGGCGTTTTGGCGGGCTAAGCTGGTGTCTTTGGGGTTGACGGCAGGAGCTCTGCTGCTGTTGATTGCCGCCACTTTCTTGATTTTCATCAGCGATATCTTGCTCAATATCCTGCTGCAGCAGGCCATTATTCAGCGGGACATCATTGAGCAGGCTCTGCTCTCAACGGTGCGCTTCCT
>JBCCAG010000600.1:0-3128 GCA_039814955.1 Cyanobacteria bacterium P01_A01_bin.135 | reverse complement strand
GGTTTTGCCGGTAGCCTCACCCGCCGCCCGGTCCACAATGAAGCTGTCGGCAGCCTGAACTAAGCTGGTGATCCAGCCTGGAGTTGGTATAGAGCGATCGCCCTGGGTACTAGAAGCCTGCTTAAATTGAGCGACAATCGCTGCATCCTGCTCCTGCCGCTGGGCCAGCAGCGCCGCCCCGTCCCAGGCTTGGTCCTGGTAAATCGCCTTGGTGGTCGCTAGCAGAGTCACGGAGCTCTGGGGCTCTAGGTGAACCGTCAGCACCGCGGCCTGCAGATGAGCATCGCGATCGCCCGTTCCCCGGTAATGCTCCACCGCCAGACCGTAGTTTTGCAGCCACTGGGGCTCGATATGCAGTTCCCCCTGGGAAGCTAGAACGTAGAAGGGCTGGCCGGGGGGCTGCACCTGAACCCCTTGGGTTACCGGGATAACTGGCCAGTCCCCAGGGTCGGTGCCGCCGTGGTGGTCGCGGCCGTTGACGATTATTTTGAGCGATAAATCCACCGCCGGTCCCCGCGTCAGGCTGTATTGCACGGCCGTGGTGTTCTCCCCCGCCGCCATCCACACCCGCTTCTGCAGCTGTACCTCGCCTACAGCATAGGTCCACACCGGCACTCTACCGCTGAGGGCAAAATGCTCAATGTAGCGGTAGCCATGGGGCTCTACCGTATTCTCTCCCCACTGGTTAGTGAACAGCGGGTAGTCTTGGCCCTGGTAGGTCAGCGTTTCATCAAATTTAGTGACCAGCAGCGATCGCCCCACCGGGGGTGCTACCGCTGCTACCAGCAGGCCATGATAGGCCCGGGTGAGGTGCCCCGCCACGGTACCGCAGGCGTAACCCCCAATGCCGTTGGTGACTAACCACTCACGGGCGGCAGCATCCTCAAGTCGTCCACAAATTTCTCGCCCAAACCAAATTGCCATGGATTTTGTGAAGGTGCTGGTTTTAGCTTAGTGTCCGTAGATAAATGCACGCCTGCGGTCCCATCTGGGCCCTGTGCTAGCATATAGATGAGTGATGGATGTGGCACATTTAACACATCTGGCGTTTAAGTACGTTTGAATTTATCAAGCGACAATCGCCACATCGCTTCTTACTAGTAGTGGTGAGGGTATAGCGTGATTGCAGTTGCAATGCGGCCAACAACAGGTCGTAAGTACGGAACCCTGAGCTTCGCGTCAACGCTCCATCTCTGTCCTGTTATTGATCTATTGCTAGCTGATGTCCCCTCCCAATACCAATGTGAGGTCAGATTAGGGCTTCAGGAGGCCCTTGTCAATGCAGCTAAGCACGGCAATAAGCTTGATCCCAGTAAAACGGTGCTGGTACAGTTCTTTGCCTTCAACGACGAATACTGGTGGATCATCGCCGATCAGGGCACCGGCTTCGCGTCTTCCTCTAACCAGGTGAAGCAGTGCTGCTGCAACACGCCGGGGGAGAGAGGGGAGTGCGGTCGCGGGCTATATATTCTCCATCAAGTCTTTGACGCTGTACAGTGGAATGCCGAGGGCACAGAGCTGCGGCTTTGTAAGCAGTTTAAGCGCTCGGCCCTTAAATTGGCTTAGCTGCGATTCGAGTTGAGCTAGCGAGTCACTTTTCTGTGCTAGGCCCTGTTCCCGGGCGATGATGCGGGGGCTATTCTGTGGACTGCATCTCTCTCCAAGCCGCTAAAGCTTGCTCATACACCGTTCGTAGCGGCAGCTTCGCTTTCCGGGCGATCGCTGCACAGTCTTCATACTCGGGCTGGACGTTGACGACGGGCTGATTGGCGCCGGGTCGGGCAATCTTGAGCCGTATGGGGCCATGGGATGTCTGGGCCGTGACCATGGTGCGATGCAGCACGGTGCGTTGCTGCTGACGGCGGCGGACACCTAGGGTACTGGTCTCTTCAAACAGCACCCGCTCGCAGCCCTCGGCCTGCGGAGGATGGCAAATCACGCTGATTAAGATACCGGGGCGGCTCTTTTTCATGCCAATGCTTTGGGTAAAGACATCCAGCGCCCCGATGCCCAGCAGCCGCTCATAGAGATAGCCAATCACCTGGGGGCTGAGGTCATCCACCTGGGTCTCTAGCACGGTCACCGTTTCGCGATCGCCAAAGGGCGCTGCTGCTTGCTCACCCTCACTGGCGTTGCCCGGCGTCAGTGCTCCAATCCACACCCGCAAAACGTTGGGTTGCGCAAGCTCTGCCGTACCGGCCCCCAGCCCTACCCGCTGCAGTGCCATGGCAGGTGGTGGGCCAAAGCGGCGGGCGAGGGTGGTGGTTAAGGCGGCTCCGGTGGGGGTGACCAGCTCCCGGTCAATGCCGTTGTGATAAACCGGCACCTGCCGCTGCTGCCACAGCTGCAGCACCGCCGGCACCGGCACGGGCAAGCGCCCGTGGGCCGCCCTGACGCTGCCGCCCCCCGTGGGCATGGAGGAACAATGGATTTCCTCAATGTCGAACCAGTCCAGGGCGATGCAGGTGCCCACAATATCGACAATGGCATCCACCGCCCCCACCTCATGGAAGTGGACCTGCGCTGGGGAGGTGCCATGGACAGCGGCTTCCGCCTGGGCAAGCTGGTCAAACACCGCCAAGCTCCAGTCTGTTACCCGAGGGGATAGGCCAGCCTGCTCGATCAGGGCTTTGATGTCGGCGAGGTGGCGGCTAGGGCCGCGATCGCTTTTGGTTGAATGGTTATGGTTATGGGGTCCATGGTGGTGGGGGTGGTCATGGCCATGGCGCTGCCTCTCTGGAGGCTCTGAAGCAGGCGGGTCAGCCGGCGACAGATGCACCCATAGCTTGGTGGCCCGCTGCCCTTGCCGCCGCACCGTCTCTGTTGTTAGCTCGTACTCCCCCGAGATAGACAGCTTCGCCAACTGCGATCGCAGGTAGTCCAACGGCAGGCCAGCGTCGAGCAGCGCCCCTAGGCACATGTCCCCCGCAATTCCCATGGGGCAGTCAAAATAGATGATCGGCATAGCGGCCCTCCAACACCTCGACATCAGTTTACCCAACCAGCGGTTCCGCTCCTGTGGCACCATCGGTAAAGGCGGCGTTGTCAAACCACTTGGGGGACTGGCTCAAAATCGCCTTGCTTACCTCATTCGATTGGGTGAGGTGACCGTGAGCAACAAAGAGCCT
>JBCCAG010000115.1:0-8323 GCA_039814955.1 Cyanobacteria bacterium P01_A01_bin.135 | reverse complement strand
CGCCAAAGGAATTCTCTGGTTCGATGAGAGCCCTAAGCGGCATATCTTTCACCTCAGCGGCAAGCGCTTTACCCTCGATGATGAGCAGTGGAAGGGGGAGCCCAAGCTACAGCTGGTTCTGATTGGCCAGGACTTGGACCATGACACCCTGCGATCGCAGATTGAAGCCTGCGTCTGCCAGTCCCCAGGTAAAAATCGCGGTATGGGGTTTGGCGGCAGGTGATCTTTCTGGCGGGGCGCAGGTCGGTTGAATTCAGAGCGGGCATGGATCCAATGCTCAGGCAGAAGGCTCACTCTACCTTGGTCCACAGGCGCAGGGTTTCATCGGCGCTACCGCTGGCTAGGCGGCTGCCGTCGGGGCTAAAGGCGATCGCCCGGACGCACCAGTCGTGGCTGAGGGTCACCGTCTGCTCTAAAGCTTGAAGCTCCTCAATCATTGCCGCTGTGCTCGGCAGTGGCCACAGGTGGATGTTGCCATCTTCCCCGCCGGTTGCTAGTCGCTGGGGGGAGCCACTCACCGCTGTTACCGCGCCCTTGTGAGCGGGAATTACCCGCAGTGGCTGCAGGCGCAGTAGATCCCACCAGTGGAGCTGACCCCGCTCATCCCCCACCGCCAAAATCGACCAGCTACGCAAAGGGGCGATCGCCGTCACCGCCGCCTTAATGGAAAAGCTGCCGATCTGCCGGGCCGTTCCCAGCTCCCACAGCCGTACCGTACCATCGCGGCTGCTGCTGAGCAAAACCTGCTGATTGGGGCTAATCGCAACGCCTGTGATTGGTCCCCGGTGCTGCTGCCAGCGCTCAATCACTTTCCCCTGAGCTAGGTCCCACACCAGCAGTGCCCCACTGCTGCCTCCGCTCACCAGCAGCTCGGCAGTGGCGGCAAACGCGGTGATATCCCAACCTGGACTTACTAGGGAGCGCTGCTGACCGTAATCGATCAAGGACCGTTGACAGAGGGTGCCATCAACGCTGCTGCTCAGTAGGCTGTCGCCGCTGGCGGTAATCTGCAGCGCGCTGATGCGATCGCGGTGCCCCTTGCCAAACCAGGAGCTTTGCCAGGTGTGGCGGCGCTGTCCCTGCCAGCTCCAAACCTGAATGGTGCGATCGCTGCCGCCGCTCACCACCTGGGCATCATCCACGGCGAGCGCGCTCACCTCGCCTCGGTGGCCCGTCAGGGTGTGGGTGCAGTGCCACGGGCTAGGGGTCAGAACCGGGGGGGGAGTTGGGGGAGGCAGCGCCCGCAGGTCTGATAAAGCCGCTGCGGCGGAGCGGTAGCGTTGCGAAGCCGGGCGCAGCAGCCTCGTCAATAGCTGCTGCAGCCTGGGGCTTACCGGCTTAGATAGATAGGCTTGCCAGCGTGCCGGGTCAGGCTGCTGGTAGAGGTCAAACGGTGGGGTAGCGGTGAGCTGCTGGACGCACACCAGGCCAAGGCTGTACAGGTCGCTAGCAAAGGTCGGTTGCCCCAAAAGCTGCTCTGGCGCGCCGTACTCGGCATTTCCGGCAGGGGGGACAGGCTCAGCGAGAGCTGCTTGAGCCAGGGCAGCGCCAAAGTCCACCAGCCAAATCTGCCCATCGGCGCAGATGATATTCTTGGGCTTGATGTCTCGGTGAATCAATCCCCGCTGGTGGATATGGCATAGCACGGGCAGCAGGCGGCGCAAAAGCCGGTAGACCTGTTCCTCTGCCGCAGGTTGCGCCGCCTCCGCCAGGGCCTTGCCCTCAATAAATTGCCATACGCCATAGCTGCGATCGCCCTGGTGGCAGACCGCTAGCAGCTGGGGCAGTTGGGGATGATTGCCGATCTGCTGCAGCCGCTCAATCAATAGGGGAAGCTGGTCAGGCGGGGCGCTAAACCGCTGAATGATGCACAAGCGCTGCATTTGGGCATCTTGCCCTCGCCAGGTGCGATCGCCCAGGGAGGCCTCTATTTGATAGCGCCCGGCTAGGAGCAGCGGCGTACCGCAGCGTTGACAGCGCCCCCGGTCGGTTTGATTCACCGCCGAGCAAGCGGGGTTCAGGCAGTGGGCAAGGCTCAATCTCGGCAGCCCCTTCGTGGTCAGGTCGCCCTCATCCATACACCCGCTTAATACACCCGCACCTGAGAGACCGCGATCGCCCCAGAAAAGCACAGGTCTACATCAGCACCAGGGTCGCGGGGCCGCTGGGCATAGCTCCCCACATAGCGAATTGTATCTTGCTCAAGCATATAGTCAGCGGGGAGGGGCTGGCTACACACCGGGCAAATCACAATCTCTGGCATGGGGTCGTCGGCGCTGATGTGGGGCAAGTTGACGTTCCAAAAGCACCCAGGCTCCTGGGGCTGGTCCAACAGCCGCGCTAGCACCTGGGCGCCCATCTGCGCCGCCAAATCCCAGTCGATGGGCCGCTTCTCCTTAATGTAGTGGGAAATGGCAACGCCGGGGACCCGGTGCAGCAGTCCCTCTCGCACCGCCGCCACTGTCCCAGAAACGTGGATATCGGCCCCCAGGTTGCCCCCCGCGTTGATGCCGGAGAGCACCCACTTTGCCTCTGGCACCAAGGCCTTAATCGCTACGCGGGCGCAGTCGGCCGGGGTCCCTTCCAGGGCAATTTCGGTGGGCGATCGCCGCTCGATGGTCATGGGTAGTCCCCGGGTTAGCTGGTGGCTACAGCCAGAGTGGGGATACTTGGGAGCAACGGTAACCGACTGGTCAACGCCGTAGCTAGCTAGGGCCTTTCGCAGGGCCACGATACCAGGGGCATCAATGCCATCGTCATTGGTGAGGATAAAGGTCATTCGCTGAGAACAGGTGAGGAGTTGCCTGGGTCAATGCTAGGGCTTTAAGGTGTGGTAGCACATGCGCAGCCATCGGGTTGGCTTATGCAACTAGGGCAATGCAATGGTATCGTAATCAACCGACATAATCTCAGGTAAGTCAGCGATCGCAGTCTCGTAACCCGCCACAGTCCTAGCGCTGCCTCATTCTTTAAGAGCAGTAATAGTGCTCAAGAGCAGTGAGGGCACTTCCACTATGCCTATAGACGGAGTGCAGCGTCCTTTCCACTGGCCGGTCTGTATATCAATGTGAAGAAATCCAGACAATAGATTGCTGACATTTTGGCAAAACTGTTAAATTAGATACAGAAATTCCGATTGCTTGCCAAAAAGGCAACCCAGCACGGCACTTTCAGGTTGGTAAAGGTTAGAAGGCGGGATGCAGCGCGATTAGCCAAAGGCTATGCTTTGCAATCGCCGCTTGATTCGTTTGTCATGCTGAAAGTCGTCGTAGCACCTGGTGAATTGAACAATCGTTTCTTTAAGCCCCTTCAAAAATTCATTGGGAGATTGAATCAACATGAATCTGTCCTATCGTGGTGCGACCTATCGCTATGCCCCCCCGACTGTAGAACAGCTCGAATCCGACCTAGTTGGCCGCTACCGAGGCCATCGGGTGCGGTTTAGCTATCCGCGTCACCTACAGACCTCTCACACCGCCGCAACCCTGTCCTACCGCGGGGTTCCCTACCGGACCGGTGAATCCAGCGCTGACCAGGCCGCGCAGCCTGCGCCCAGAGCGACCCGGCCACTACAAGATCTGCTAGCCTTCCGCAGTCGCGCCGCCCAGACCCAGCGCGGAGCCGTGATGCAGGAACTCGCGTCAGTGCACCACCAAAACCTGTATCAACTGCTAGAGCATCGCATTCAGGTGGCTCGCGACAGCGGTAACCAGCAGCTGGTTGATCAACTTGAGCAAGAGCGCCGTCAGATGGCCTAAGTCAGCGTGCTACTGGGCGATCGCTTCACTGGGCTATTTACTAGATTCAGTCCCAGAGCATCACCAAAGCCCTGCATCGATCTACTCTGGAAAACGTTTCCCGCTAGTGGCTCTTCCCCTAGCGGGTTTTCTTATGAGCCTAGCCACGTCTAGCTAAAAATCCACCCCTCGCTTCAGGGTAATGCCCTTCTCGGCGTAGTGCTTGTGGCAGAAAACCTCCGAATGGATGCTGGCGAGGTCGAAGTAGGCAGGCTGATGCTTACAGCGCCCCGTGATGATCACATTGGTGTCCTTTGGCTTGCGCAGCAGCGTCTGAACAATGGGGTCGGCGGGCAACAGCTCTAGGTCCACCGTGGGGTTAAGCTCATCCAAGATTAGGGTTTTATAGAGCCCCGAGGCGATCGCTGCCCGGGCAATTTCCCAACCGCGCTCCGCCTCCACGTAGTCGATCTCCTGCTGCTGCCCGCGCCAGACAATGGCATCCCGGCCGCAGCGCTGATGATCCACCAGTGCCGGATAGCTCTGTCGCAGGGCAGCGATGGCGCTGTCTTCGGTGTAGCCCTTGCCCCCTTTCAGCCACTGCATGATCAGCACCCGGTGGGACTTATCCTGGCTGATGCCGCGACCAATGGCCTGCAGGGCCTTCCCCAGGGCGCTAGTTGACTTGCCCTTGCCATCCCCGGTGTAGATCTCGATGCCGGTGATGTTGTAGTCGTTGGAGTGCTCGTACAGCCGCATCTCCGAATGCAGGTCGGCGATGTCCAGTAGGGGCTGAGGGGCACTGCGTCCGGTGGCAATCACCTCCAAGGCGTCGGGCTTGCTCTTTAGGGTAGCCGCCACCTCCTCCAACGGCAGCAGGCCGAGGTCAAGCACCGGGTTGAGCTCGTCGAGCACCACCACCGAATACAGCCTAGAGGCGATCGCCCCTTTGGCCACGTCCCAGCCCCGCTGGGCCTCCTGGCGGTCAAAGCGGGTAATACCGTCAGCATCGAAGAACTCTCCCCGCCCGGTGCGCACCTGGTCAATCAGGTGGGGAAACCCCTGCTGTAGCGCTTCAATGGCGGCATCCTCGTCGTAGGTGCGCCCTGGCCCCTTCAAAAACCGCAGCAGCAGCACCCGAGACTGAATGCCGGTCTGGATGCCGAGGCCGATGGAGCGCAGCACCACCCCTAGCGCCGCCTGAGATTTACCTTTACCGTCGCCATCGTAGACGTGAATTTGGCCAATAGCGCGGCCGAACTGGGCTTGGGCTGTGCGGATACCAACGCCGCGTCCGGCTTTAGTTTGGGTTCCCTGAGGCATGATGACTGCGCTTAACGTTTCCAAAGATATCTAACAAGGCGGCTGAAACCGGGTTCGGGACATCAGCATCTACTCCATAGGGGTTATCGCTGTACACGCTACATGTAGGCCGCCGGAATCCATAATAGCTCTACATCTATAGGTATGGGGCTAAGGCGGAGGGGATCTTAACAGGCTATAAAGCGCCTTTAATGCCAGGGATATGGCCCGATGAGGGACATCTGCCCTCGCGCTGCTGCCAGGCGAGCGGATTTCGTAGGACTGGCAGATGGCGAGAGCAAGTATATTTGAAGGTGGAGTGAGTCGCCCACCCAACAGCGGCTCCGTGAACCGTTGTCAGCACTTTCCTTCTCTATGGCAGCCTACTTGCTTCCCTTTAAAGTTATCTCGGTTCAGGCGCTCCTGCTGATGTTTGTGATTGCCATCGAGGCGGTGGTGCTGCGGCGGCGTCTCAGGTACTCTCCCCGCAAAAGCGTCGAGTTTGCCATGACCCTGAACCTGCTGTCGCTGGTGGTGGGGTGGCTAGTATTTTTTACCGGGCTGGCGCTGCTGCGGGGCGGCTCCGCAGGGCAAGTCGAGCGATTGCTGATTCGAATCTTATTTTCCACGGGCAGAGCGCCCAATGCCTTTACTTGGGTAGTGCTAGCAGGGTTTGGCACCTTCGTGGTCACCGTACTCATTGAAATTGTCGGATTCGTCCAGCTGCAGATCTTTCGAGAGGAGCGCGAACAGGTTGACGAGCGCTACAAGCAGCGCCGGCCTCGGTTTGCCATGGCCTACCAGCGCGGCAAAGATGACCGTGGCGACAACGAGCCAGAGACCAAACCTCTGACCACTATCTTAATTGCCAACGCGGCTAGCTACAGCCTGATGCTAGTTGTGCTGTTTGCCCTGCAGCTCATTTACCCGTTAGAAAACGGGCCGCTGCGAATTATTGCCCCGTTTCAGTAACTCTCTTCGCTGTTATCGGCCGCCACCATGCCTAAGATCCCTACCACCGCCGATATGGTCAATCAGGTCGCCAGTGCCGCCAACACCTCCCGGAAGCACTTTTGGCAAACCGTTAGGCCTGATCAGTCCTTTTCTTGGCAGACGCTGCTGTTTCTCTGTCTGTTCTCTTGGCTAATGGCGCTGCTGACCTCAGACTCCTCCGTAATGCAGACGGACCCCTCCCTCAACACCTGGGGGCAGCTTTCCCTGCGCACCTCGCCCGCCAAGTACGCCCTGTTTACCATGGGGTGGATTTTCTTGAGCCTGGCTGTGGCCTGGCTGCTGCATGGCTCAAAGATGAAGGTGCCGCTGTTTGACATCGTCCTGCGCCCTGCCGCTTGGGTAACGGCAGCGATCGTCTGCGCCTTCCTATTTCAGGTTTGGCAGCTTAATAACCTGCGACCGGCCTTAATTGCCTGGCCCATCGTCTCCGCCCTGTTTTATATCTTTCCCCGCTGCTACAGCCTCAGGAAGGGCTATTACGTACTGCCTAAGGTCAGTGAGCGGCAGCATTTGCTGATTGTGGCTCTGGCGAGCCTGCTGGTAAGCTGCTGGCTGCAGTTCTATTTTGTCGTGCAGGACTGGGTCGAGGGTTATCGCCCTACCTTTGTTGACCTGGTAGGCGGAACCAACACTGCGATTACCCCAGCGGAAGTACAGGTGGCCAACCTGGCCGAATCTGTAGTTGCCAGCCAGCTTGAGCCCCTGCCGATTCCAGAAATTCGCCGCGGTCTGCAGACTAACCCCATTTTGATTGACGAGATGAATGACCAGTTTGACCAGGCATTGACGAGGGCGGGCAACAGCCCTGACTGGGCGCTGCAAATCGAGCAAATTAACCCCTCTCCCCTGTCGTTTCGACTGAATGTGCTGCCGCCCTTTACCGGTGTACCTGATACGGCTAACGGCGATCGCACCCAGAGCACCCTCTACAGAACCTGTCAGGTGACGCCCCTAGACAATGTCAGCGGGTCCCAGTTGGCCCAGGTCACCTGCAGCGACGCCACTCGGTCTCCGCAGTAATGTCCCTCTCTCGTACTACTTCTGGTGCTGTTTCCCGCACGGTGGCCATTGCCGCCAATCTGTTTCGCCAGGCCGTTCGCGCCCGGGTTTTGTACCTGGTTGGCCTGTACGCCCTAGGGCTGGTGGCCGCGGGGGCGCTGCTGCCCCAGGTGGCGGCCAACACTGAGGATAAAATGCTGCTAGATGTCGGGCTGGGGGCAATCGCCCTCATCGGCCTGGCGGCGGCTATTTTTCTGGGCACCAGCGCCATCCCCACCGAAATTAGCAAGCGCACTCTTTACGTCCTACTGGCAAAGCCGGTCACCCCAGCGGAGATTGTGGTGGGTAAGCACCTGGGGCTGAGCGCGGTGCTGGGAGCCCTGGTAGCCGCCATGACCTTGATTTACCTGCTGCAGCTTACCCTCAGCGCCACGGCCTATCACCTGGGTAGCCTGCTGCTGGCGGCGGGCTACACCTGGCTGGAGCTATCGCTGATGGTGGCGGTGGCCCTGTTGGCTAGCCTGGTGACGGGGCCGCTGCTAGCGGTGCTGGTGACTCTGGCAGTGTACCTGATTGGTCAGCTTAGCCCTGATCTAGTGGCCTTTAGCCAGCTCACCGATAGCCCCCTCACCCGCCGCCTGATGGAGGGCCTTTACATTGTGCTACCAGACCTATCGCGGCTCAACTGGCGCAACCAGGCGGTATACGGCCCCGAGCTGCTGCCAGAACCGCTGGCCCTGGTAGGTCATGGACTCTATGGCTTGCTCTACATGTTTGTGCTGCTGGCGATCGCTAGCCTTTTGCTCAGTCGCCGCGAGATATAGGCGTAGCTGGTCATGAAATTGGGCGAAGTTGGGCGGGCTATACCTGCGCTTAACCTTGGGCTGGTATGGTTCCCTGAACCCTCCGTACAAGATTGACATGTCTACCCAACCGCCCGATACCGCCCCCGCCCCTCAGCCCTCTCTCAAAGAGCTGGCGGTGGTATTTTTTCGCTTAGGGGCGATCGCCTTTGGGGGGCCCGCCGCCCACATTGCCATGATGGACGACGAGGTGGTGAAGCGGCGGCGGTGGCTAACCCGGGAGCAACTGCTGGACTTGATCGGCATCACCAGCCTTATCCCAGGACCCAATTCCACGGAGCTGGCCATCCACATTGGCTACGAGCGGGGGGGCTGGCGGGGCCTATTTGTGGCGGGCTCCTGCTTTATTTTGCCCGCCATGACCATCGTGTGGATTCTGGCGGCCATCTACGACCGCTACCAGGCGGT